>DAIDJK010000309.1 GCA_027450225.1 Bryobacterales bacterium
GACCGTTTCCCTCCATGCCGATGACGCCGTCCACGATGCCGATGACGCGCGGGAAAAACGAATAGAGCGCTGCGATGCTCTCCTCAATGCCGAAGAAATGCAGGCGGTTCTTCGGCCAGCCATAAACCGCGCCCGGAACCACGCCGAACAGATTCTTCATTGAAAGCGTCGCGCCGGCCCAGTGGTGGGTTTTCATTTTTGCCAGAGAGACGATGACGTCCGCGGCGAGCGCGGTCTCCGGCAGGTACACCGGCTCGTTCAGCCCAGGCAGGTCAGCTGCGCGGACGTTATCCAGGTTGAGGTCAATGAAGCCCGAATCGAAACCGGGGATCGCGTTCGGGTAATCCGCCGAGCGGGCCATGTCGAGCGTGTCGCGCCGGTGGCCGGGACCTTCGCCCACAACAACGTGGGCGCCTTGCGCCCGCAGAGCCGCCAGAGCGCCCGCCAGCACAGCCGGATGTGCGTGAATGGGTGCGCCGGGCGCATATTCAACAAGGTTTGGCTTGAGCAGAACTCGTTTGCCGCGCAGCGAGATTCCGCACTCGGCGAGGCCGCACGCGACGAGAGATTCGAAATCGACCTCGTATCCTCGGGCCTTCAGCACGGCCACGCGCGCGGGGGGCAACCGGCGGACCGGTTTTGGCGGCTTCCGGTTGACGGCCACAATCCCGGACGCGGCCCCGGCTGCGGCCGTGGCCTGCAACATGTGACGCCGCGTGATCACATCGCATCTCCCCCGGCCAGCGCGAGCAGTTCGAGGGAATTCAGAATCACGTCATCGGCAGGCTGGCTCGAAACCGCTTCATCCGGCGCGAAATGCATGTCCTGCCCGTGGCGCGCCAGCGCGAGTGCAAGCCAGACGCGTCCGAGCCTGCCCGTGTCCGCCGATGCGTATGCGCGCCGCGCGAACGCGAGCGATGGCGCGAGCACCGTTGGATTCTGTCCGTAGAGGGCGAGCAGAGCGACGGCCGTGGTCTGGGCGTAGCCGGGCAGATTCGTTCCGAGAACGCGGCGATTGCCGTAGTTCCAGCCGCCGTCCGAGCACCGCCGATCGAGGAGCATGCGCCGGGCCGAAGCCAGGCGAGAATCGATCTGACCAGACGGAAAGATTCTTCTGGCCGCGGAAAGAGCGAGGACAGCGTGACCGGTGGGTTCAATCCAGGAACTGGTTCCGGGCGTCCAGTTCCAGCCGACCAATCGTCGGTCGAATTCGACGCTACCGGGATCGAGAAGGGCGCCAAGCCGCGGAAGGATGCCCGATTCGGAGCCGCAGACTTCTGAGAGCCACCCTGCGGCCCGCGCCAGACGCGGGCTGGGAAATTGAAGCCGAAGTCCCGCGCTGATGGCGAGCGACGTTGACCAGTGGCCGCCGGGCACGCCGGCGCATGCAGGCCATGATCCATCCTGGTTCTGCAAAGAAACGATGTACGCGGACCCGCGCAGCAGCGCCCGCGAAGAACGATCGGCCGCTGCAATTGCGATGACAGCCCACGTGGTGGGTTCTACCCACGATTGCAGGCCCGTTCGATAAGCCCAGCCGCCATCGCTGTTTTGCGCAGCGTTGAGCCAGTCGAGGCGGGCGCGAAGCGCGGCGGATGGGACAGCTGCAGCGTCTTCCCGCAGACCGGCGCGGTCCGCATCCGCCTCCCGAGTTCGCATGGGCTCAACTTGCCGCTGCCGTGAGAGCCGAAGAGACCTGTGAGAACACCGTACTGATGCTGGTGGCAATCGACGGGAGAAGCGCCCCCGCCGAAAGAGCGACGAAGCCGGCCATCATGGCGTATTCGATCAGGTCCTGCCCGCTCTCACACAAGGCGATCCGGCGGAGTTTGCCGCGGAGCAGACTGCCAATGACAATCATCTGGAGTCTCCCGTTAACTGGCCGCTGCCGTCATCACTGAACCGACTTTGGAGAAGACGGTGCTGATGCTTGTAGAGATGCCCGGCAGCAAAGCGCCTGCGGCAAGGGCGACAAAGCCCGCCATCATGGCGTACTCAATCAGGTCCTGTCCGCGCTCGTCTCTCAATATGTTCTGGATACGCACAAAAAGCCGTGTCATTCTGCTGATGATCCTTTCCTGATATGTCGGTTGGAAACGACGCCCTTCTATCGGCATGAACGCGGCGGAACTTTAGAGGCGCCGCCGCGTTCAGGCGCGCCGGGATTTCAGAAGCTGTGGCACCGAATGGATCCAGCTCTTTTTGGGCGGGACCTGGGTGAAGCCGGACAGGCGTGCGCACAACTGATCGAGCGCGCGCCAGAGCCGGGTTCCGCTCGAGACGGTGCGGGCCTCCAGAATAGCTGCCTGAACGCCCTCGTAGTCGTTCGGCAGGATGTGGAATACGCCGATTTTGAGACCGGTCTCGATGGCGTCCTCACTCAGACCGTTTTCCCTCAGGTAACGGTTGGCGATGAGGCGTACGCGCGAGCGGGGAATGCCTGAATCCTCGAGGGTGCGGAGCGCGCGATGACAAGCGTGAATGGCGGCGAGTTCGTTGGTAGTGACGAGGATCAGTTCATCGGCTTCTTTTGCGAGCGCGATCTGCCAGGGGGAAGCGGGACCGGGACTGTCGAGCACAGTGACAGCGTAGTTGTCGCGGCAGAAGCGCAGAAGCGGCGCGGCAAGCGCGGGATCGAAATGGTCGTTCTGCGGCGATTCCGGGGCCGTGAGGATATCGACGCCGGCGTGTTCGACGGTAAGCTTCCTCCACAGATCGCGATCGAGGTGAGAGGCGCCGGAGATGGCGTCCGCGACGCTGAATGTGCTGCGTAAACGGAGAAGGAATGCGACGCTGCCGAGCAGCGGGTCCATGTCGAGCAGCGCTACGGGACGCTGTTCGAGTTTTCTGACGCGCACCGCCACATTGCAGGCGATCGTGGTTGCGCCATAATTCGGCTTCGCCGGCATAATCATCCAGATGCGGCCGGTTTTGGCGCGTGAATCGCCGCCGTGCGTGCGGCGCGCGATGCGGGCCAGAGCTTCGGAGAATCCATCGGCATCGATGGGCAGCGAGAAGAACTCGACGGCTCCGCAGCGCAGCGATCGCAGAATGAGATCGGATTCAGCTGTACGGTTGAGCGCGATCACCGGAACCGAAGCGTCGCTGGCCGCGCGGATGAGCGCCAGCGCGCGTTCGATGTTGGTGCCGACTTCGACGAAGCAGAGGTCCAGAAGCTGCCCGGGAATGGCCGATGGCTCGGGATACTCCTGCGGGGTGCGGGATTCGAGCATATCGATGCGGCGTTCGGCGGCTTGCAGGATTGCGCTGCGAACCTCCGGGTCCGGACTGATGAGGAGGACGCGCCGGAACGAACTGTCACTCTGGACTTCCACGAACATTCATCGGCCGGAGGCGGCAGGAAATTTAGAGGGCCGCGTCTTTTTGCCGGACTTTTTCATCCGGCTCTAAAGTCCAGGCGCGGTTCCGCCGATAATCCTGCGTTCATCGATCGGGGAACTCTATGCCGCGCGCGAATCGCCGTCTTCCAATCCGCGGCCCTGAAGCCTGCGCCGGGCGGGAAGGATTCGTACTGCTCTCGGCCGCGGTGGCGATCGTTGCAGTCGTGGGGTTTCTGGGTCTCGCCATCGATGTGGGCCGAATGTATGTGGCGAAGTCCGAACTGCAGGCATACGCCGACCAGGCTGCCATGGCCGCCGCGTTCGCGCTCGATGGAACGTCTCAGGGCATTACGAATGCGTCCGCCGCGATTCAGAACATTTCAGGAAGCCCCTCGCAATCCAATCGCTGGAATTTCGGCACACAGAGCGTGACTAATTCGCAGATCGGCTTTTCGGATTCGGCGGCGGGCCCGTTCACGACGAACCCGGTCAGCGCTTCCGGTGTGCGGTTTGCGCAGGTGTCGGTATCGGAATCGATCTCGCTTTATTTCCTGCCGGCGCTGCCATCGGTGGGAGCGAGCAGTTCTGTGTCCGCGGCGTCGGTGGCCGGGCAATTGAGCAGGAACAGTCTGGGGGACGGTCTTGCCCCCTTCAGTCCGGATGCGCACAACACTTCCGACCCGAATTTCGGATTCACCGTGGGCCAGCTCTACACGTTGCGCTGGCCGCCGCCGGGCAAGCGAAACAACTCCTGTGCGGGCGACGCCGGGTACAGCCCTTCAAGTTCATCCGACCGCGGATATGTCGATATCGGACAAGGCGAGGGGAACTCCGGGCTCACCTCGGCAATCGTGGATAACAACTACGGGCTTGCTTCGCCGATCACGGCCGGCAGCACGCTGTCCATGGTTTCAGGCCAGAAAAGTGTCTCCGGAGCGATGGATACGCGCTTCAATGAGGACACCGATACGACATCCTCGACTTACGCCAGTTATGCAGGCAACGGCCGCCGCATACTTGTGGTTCCAGTGAACGATGGCGGATCCCCGCCGCAGGCGGTAGGGTTCGCGGCATTCTTTCTGCCGCCGAGCGCATGCGGCTCCGGAAATACGAGCGCCTGCTGCGCGGAATACATCGGTCCCGCGCTTGAATCTGCGTCGCATCCCGCCGCGGCGTCCGGAGGTGGGCTCTATGCGGTCGAACTCGTCCGGTGATCCGAGATGCGGCAGCGCCGCGCTTGAGATGGCCATCGCGGTCAGCCTTCTTTGGACCTGCTTTGCGGGAATTTTCCAGTTCGGACACGCAATGTACTGCTATAACGCCCTCGAGATTGCGGTGGAATCCGGAGCCATGTTCGCCTCCACGGTGGATTTCGACGCGACGGCGCAGACGTTCGTGCAGAAGATACAGAACATGACGGTCTACGGCAATCCGAACGGAGGATCGAGCGCCTTGGCCCCGGGGCTCTCGACCAGCAATGTCTCGGTCACCTGGACGACCGACGCGTCTGGCGCGCCGGATACGATCACCGTCGCCATCACGGGCTATTCGTGCAACGCCGTCTTCCAGACCTTCACGTGGAACGGAAAGCCCTCGGCCACTACTCGATTTATGGGGGTGTACAAGCCCTGACATGCGCCTGTGGTCCAGCGAAAGAGGGTCGGCTCTTCTTGAAAGCACTCTGGTTCTTCTCGTCTTCACGGTGACCCTGCTGGAGATTCTCGACGTCGGCCAGTTCATGTTCTTCCAGGCAATGTTGATGGACCGGGCCCGGGCGGCCGCGAGATATGCGCAGGTGAGTACGTTCGATACGAGCGCGATCGCCAATGTGGTGGCTTACAACGATCCTGCCGGCGGATCAGGGACCGGCCTTTTCGGCCTGAGTACGTCGATGGTTACGGTGAACCGCTACGATGCGGGGCTTTCAACGGACCGCATTGAGATCGTGATCAGCAACTTTCCGCTGGCCTTCGAAGGGCCGATGTTGCTGGCCAACTTCTCATCGAGGACCTTCCGCGCCGTGATGCCGGTGGGCGGGATGGGGGCGACCACTTGACCCTCGCGATCGCCGCGGATTTGCGCAAACGTTCCGCTGTGGCCTCATGGCCGCGGCGCTTTGCTCCATCTCTTGGGGACGTGCTGTTCCTGGCTATGTTCGTGTGGCTGTTCGCCGCCGGCAAAGGATGGTCCGCGCTGCTCGCCGATGGCGACACGGGCTGGCATATCCGGAATGGTGAAAACATACTGAGACTGGGGCGCGTTCCCCGCGTCGACTGGTTCAGTTTCGGCGCGGAGACGCACGCCTGGTATGCCTGGGAGTGGCTGGCGGACGTGGCGCTCGCGGCGCTCCACGGCGCAGCCGGGCTGAAGGGCGTTGTGTTCGCCGCCGGACTGCTGATCGCGGCTTCGCAGTACATCGTGTTCCGTCACGCGCTGTGGCGTGGAACCAACCTGCTGGTGGCGCTTGCGGCGGTGCTGGCCGGGGCGAACGCGGCTTCGGTTCACTATCTTGCGCGGCCGCACGTGTTCACCATGCTGCTGTTCGCCGTGTGCTCCTGGTGGCTCGATCGGGACCGTGGAAACAGAACAGGCGCCATCTGGCTCATTCCCGCCGTGGTGGCCCTCTGGACCAATCTGCACGGCGGCTTTCTGGCCGTATTCACATTGCTCGGGGCCCGGCTGATCGAATGCGTCGTGGTCCGGCGGGAGCGTTCGAACCTGCACCGGATGGCGTCGCTGGCAGCGGCATGCGCCGCCGCGACGCTGGTGAACCCTTACGGCTGGCGTTTGTACCAGCACCTGTGGACCTACATGCGTTCGGACTGGATCCGCGACTGGGTGGAGGAGTTTCAGAGCCCGCGATTCCGCTCGGAGAGCGCGACGTGGTTCGAACTGTTGCTGATCGCGGGCATCGTAGTCATTCCCGGGCTCATTCGCCGCTCCCGAATTGCGGATGCGGCGCTGATTCTCATCTGGGCGCACGCTTCGCTCACGTCCGTGCGACATGTTCCGCTGTATGTGATCGCCTCGGTACCTGTCATCGCCTGCGAGTTCGACCGATGGCTCGCGGCTGCGGCGGCGAAAAGGAATTCGCCCCTCGCGATCCTGCGGGATCTCGGTTCCGAATGGCTGCCCGATGCCCGCAGACTGACGTTCGCGCCTGCGATCGCGCTGCTGGGAATCTTCCTCTTCCTGCCTGCGGCGTCCTGGCCGGCCGACTTCCCCGAATCGGTTTTTCCGGTCCGCATCGCCAATCGCAATGGAACGCTTCTCTCCTCGGCGCCCGAACCGGTACGGGTGTTCAGTACCGACCAGTGGAGTGATTATCTGATCTACCGCTTTCATCCGAAAGTAGCGACGTATTTCGATGGCCGGAGCGACTTCTTCGCGGACTGGCGCGGCGACAGTTACCAGGCGCTGATGGAAGCGAGGCCGGATTCGGTGGCGGTTCTCGATCGCGAGCGCGTGCGCTTCGTGCTGCTTCCGGTGAAGTGGCCGCTTGCGGCGCTGCTGCGTGCGAACCCGGAATGGCGAATCCGGGACGAAGACGCGGGCGCGGTACTGTTCGAACGCCGGAACTAAAGTTCCCCCCTGAAACTGCCGATCTCTTTCCTTCCAGGATGGCCTTTCCAATATGCTGACGCCCTCGGCGCAACAGGCACGGATGCTTTCCATGCTCGCCATCTCGATTCCGGTGGTGATCGAGGACATCCGCAACCGCCGCATCCCGAACTGGTCGTGCGCGGCGCTTTTCGTGTGCGGCCTCGCCATCGGCGTGTGGGATGCCGGCCTCGCGGGATTCGGTTCGGCTCTGGCGGGAGCGGCCGTCGCTTTTGCCCTGTTCCTCGCGTTCCACGTGGCGGGCGGGATGGGTGGCGGCGACGTGAAGTTGATGGGCGCGTGTGGTGCGATTGCCGGATTACACGGAGTTCTTACGGCGACGATGATGACGGCCATAGCCGGGGCGCTGGCCGCGTTGCTTTCTCTGGGCGTGGCGGCTCTGCGCCACAGGCGCGTCGAATCCATCGCGTATGCGCCGGCAATCGTCATCGGTACTGCTGTGGCTCTGCTTGGAAGGGCAGGTTAGACCGGTATGGACGGCAAATTCCTGAAATCCATAGTGGCAAGCGGCGCGATTGCAGCGGTGGCCGCCACTGCCTTCTATCGTTTCGCGGCTGGCGCCTCTGCCAGGCCGGCCGAAACCACCAGCGTGGTGTATGCCGCGGCAAACCTGCCGGTCGGAGCCACCGTTCGCAAGTCGGACGTGAAACTGCTGGCAGTACCGGCTTCCATGAAGCCCGCCGGCTCATTCGCCCGCGTGGAAGATGTGCTCGGCCGGCCCGTGATCTCCGCCATCGTGCAGGGCGAGCCGGTGTTGAAGCAGCGGCTCGCGGATACAGGCAGCGGCGCGGGTCTCGCCCCGATTATCCCCTCCGGATATCGCGCCGTCGCGCTTCGGGTGAACGATGTGATCGGAGTGGCGGGATATGTCGAACCGGGCATGAAGGTGGATGTGCTCGTCACTGGCCATCCTCCGGGTTCGGAGGAGACCGTCACCCGCACCGTATTGCAGGATATTCCCGTGCTTTCGGCGGGACAGGTGCTCCAGCCCGAACCGAAGGGCCAGGCCATCAACGCCACCGTTGTGACGCTCGCGGTCACCCCGCATGAGGCTGAACTGCTGACCCTCGCCGCCGAAGGCGGACACATCCAGCTCGTGCTGCGCAATTCCACCGATTCCACATCGCCCCAAACGCAGGGCGCGAAATTGAGCGGGATGTATGGTCTGGAAAAAACCGCCGCGCCGCGCCCGCCGGTCGCACGGCCAAAGCCGGTGGCGGAAATGCCGATGGCGCCGCTGCCGCCCGCATCGCCGAAAGTGGAAGTGATTCGCGGCAGCCACCGGACGATCGAGACCATCGCCGACCGGCAGGGAGACGGCAGATGACGCGCAACGCCGTGCTGTGCTCGTTCTCCGCCTGCATACTCTTCGCGATGCGCGCAGGCGGGGCCGCCGCGCCCGCTGAAATCGACCTGATGAGCGGCGCCGGAACCGTGCTCGATGTGGATGGCGGCATCACGCGAGCCTTTACGAGCAATCCCGATACGGCCGATGTCACTGTCATCGACCCGTCGCAGTTGCTGGTGAACGCCAAAGCGCCGGGCATTGCCACGCTCGTAATCTGGACCGCGCATTCGAGGCGCGCCGTGACCGTACGCGTGACCGGCGATATCCAGCCCGCGCGCTCCATCATCGAACAGGCATTTCCCAACGAGGATCTTCGCCTCGCGGGTTCGAAGGACGCCATCGTCATCAACGGCAAAGCCACGTCCCAGGACGTGCTGGACCGCGCCGCCGCCATGCTGAAGCCTTTTGCCACGACAGTAATCACGAATGCGGAGGTTGCTCCGCCGCGCGGCGTTCGGCAGATCGCTTTGCAGATTCTTTTCGCTGAACTCGACCGGACGCGCGCCGATTCGTTCGGCGCTAACCTGCTTTCCACCGGCGCGGGCAATACGCCCGGGCGAATCACCACCGGTCAGTTTTCCAGCGTGAATCCGACGCAGGTGCAGGGCACCATCGGCGCCGCAAACCGCGGCACGAGTACCACTTTCAACCTCTCGGACGCGCTGAACATCTTCGCGTTCCGTCCGGATCTGAACATCGGGGCCACCATTCAGGACCTCGAGAACGACGGCGTCCTGCAGATTCTCGCGCGGCCGAATCTGGTGGCATCCGACGGCAAAGAAGCGAAGTTCGTGGTGGGCGGCGAATTTCCGGTTCCGGTGGTCCAGGCGGGAGTGACGCCGGGCGCCATCACGGTTCAATATCGCGAATTCGGTATCCGGCTCGCGTTTCTGCCCAGAATTACGGCTCAGGGTACCGTCACCATGCATCTTGTCCCCGAAGTATCGACGCTCGATCAGGCGGACGGCGTGGTGATCTCCGGCTTCAACATCCCGGCTCTTTCGACGCGCCGGGTCGAGACGGACATCGAAATCCGCCCCGGCCAGAGTTTCGTCATCGCGGGATTGCTGGACGACCGGGTCACGGAGAATCTTTCCCGCATGCCGGGCCTCGCCAATATTCCGCTCCTCGGCGAATTGTTCCGCAGCCGGGACCGCACGAAGACAAAGACGGAACTCGTGGTGGTGGTGACCCCGGAACTGCGCTATCCGCTGCCGGAAAACACCGCGCCGCCCGTGCCGCAAATGCCCGAGAAATTTCTGCCCCCTGTTCCCGCTGGCAAGGAGCCGGGCAAGGGAATGACGAAAAAATGAACGAGGCGCAAAGATGACTCCAGCCACGGAATTCGCCTTCGTGCGGGCAACGCGGGACCCCGACCCTGCCGCGCAGAACGCCGCTCCCGCGGCCGAGACCCAGGAACTGAAATTTCGCCTTCACCGGAAGCTGCTCGAGAAGATCAATCTCGACGCGCTTGCCTCCATCGAAACGCACCGGGTACGGCAGGAAGTGCTCGAAGCGTTGTATTCGCTGATGAACGAAGAGCCGCACCTGCTGACGGCCGCGCAACGGGAGCAGGTGGCCGGCGAGGTTCTGGACGAAGTCTTCGGGCTGGGTCCTCTTGAGCCGCTGCTGGCCGATCCGGGCATTTCCGACATTCTGGTGAACGGCGCCAACAGCGTTTATGTGGAGCGCGCCGGACTGCTGGAACGCACGCGCGTCCGTTTCCGCGACGATCCCCACCTGATGCGGATCATCGACCGGATCGTCTCGCGCGTGGGACGCCGCGTGGATGAATCCGCGCCGATGGTGGATGCTCGGCTGGCCGATGGCTCGCGCGTAAACGCGATCATTCCTCCTCTTGCCATCGACGGACCCGTGTTGTCGATCCGCCGCTTCGGCAAAGACAAATTGCTGCCCGCCGATCTGGTGAAGAGAAAAACGCTGACGGCCGGAATGATGCTCATGCTCGAATCGGCGGTGAAGGCGCGGCTGAATATCGTCGTCGCTGGCGGCACCGGCGCGGGCAAAACCACGCTGCTCAACGCGCTCTCCGCGTTCATTCCGTCCAACGAACGCATCGTCACCATCGAAGACGCGGCCGAACTGCAGCTGAAGCAGCCCCATGTGGTGCGGCTCGAAACGCGTCCGGCGAACATTGAAGGCCAGGGCGCGGTGCGGCAGCGGCAGCTGCTCATCAACAGCCTTCGCATGCGTCCAGACCGCATTGTGGTGGGCGAGGTCCGCGGCGAGGAGGCGCTCGACATGCTTCAGGCCATGAACACCGGCCACGACGGCTCATTGACGACCATTCACGCCAACAGCCCCCGCGAGGCGGTCGCCCGCCTTGAGGTCATGGTGTCGATGGCGAACTCGGGAATGCAGATGACCTCGATTCGCCAGCAGATTTCTTCTTCGGTCAACCTCTTCATTCAGGCTGCGCGGCTGAGCGACGGCTCGCGCCGCGTTACCTCCATCACCGAGGTGATCGGCATGGAGGGCTCGATCGTCACGCTGCAGGAGATTTTTGCTTTCGAGAAACAGGGGCTCGATCCGGACGGTCGCATCATGGGTCGTTTCCGCGCCACGGGAATACGGCCGAAGTTCTCTGAGAAGCTGGCCGCCCAGGGCATTCATCTGCCCACGGAACTTTTCGCCGAAGAGATGACCATCTGAGGAAAATCCCGTGTCATCCGCTCCCGCCGTTCTGATCTTCGCAGCCGTGTTCGCGACAAGCGCGGGCGCCGCTCTGGTATCCCGCACGCGCGCGCGAAAACGCGAGGCGGGACTGGTGGCCAGGATCTTGCCGCCTTCAGGCGCGCGGAAGAGGGTGGAGAGCGGCGATGCCCGCACGGCCGCGCTGATCGCGCCTGCCCCTTCCGAATCCGCCGGAGTGGTGGAGCGGACCGTGCGGCAAACCTCGTTCTACGCATGGCTCGGCGCCATCTGCGAGCGCGCGGGCAGTGCGCCGGAGCCCATGCCCGTTCTGCGAACCTGCGGCATCGCGGCGTTCGTGTCCGGCGCGCTGGCGCTCGTCCTGCTGCCTGCCGACTACCGGGCGGCCGCTCTCTTGTCAGCCCTCATCGCTGGCCTCTTCCCCATACTCCGCCTGCGCCTGCGCGTGCGCAAACGCCTGGACGATTTTGAAGCGCAATTCCCGGACGGGCTCGAATTCATCGCGCGGTCAATGCGCGCCGGACACGCCTTCTCCGTCTCGCTCGAGATGCTTTATCGCGAATTCGAGGAACCGATGGCCGGCGAATTCCGCCGAGCCTTCGAGGAGCAGAATCTTGGTTTGCCCCTCGAAAACGCGCTCGAGAGATTCGCTCATCGGGTTCCTCTCGTGGATGTCCGGTTCTTCACCTCCGCCGTTCTCCTGCAAAGGAAGACGGGCGGCAATCTTACCGAGATACTCGATAACCTCGCGCATCTGATTCGTGAGCGTTACAAGCTTCGCGGCAAGATCAAGGCCATTTCCGCGCATGGGCGCATGACGGGCAAGGCCCTCACGGCCATACCCTTTTTCGTCGGTCTGCTGATGCTGTGGATGAACCGCGATTACCGTGAATTCTTCTTCGGCGCAACGCTCGGCAGAGAAATGCTGGCCGGTTCAATAGCGCTT
>DAIDJK010000310.1 GCA_027450225.1 Bryobacterales bacterium
GTGCGCGCGCGGCGCAGTGGGCGCCGAGCCGATCATTTCGGCGCCGCCGGGACGATTCACCTTCTGAGGGATGTAACGGATCTGCTGGCCCCGGGAAATGGTCCCGTCGGTTCCGAGAACGTCTTCGGTGACGCCCGGCTGGCTGTTGCCGAAACCGGAATCCCACGTGAAGAGAATCTCTTCCGGCTGCTCCATGGAGACGCTCATGGTGTCCGGCACCTCGCGGCCGTCCTTCCACAGATAAACGCCGCCGGTCATCGTGACTGCCCGGGGGATCTGCAGGTTCATCACCTTGTACCAAAAGGCGACCTGATGGCACATATTCTCGTGAATGTTGCCGCCGGAGTAATCCCAGAAATAACGCCAGTTGATGTAGCGATCGGCGTCGAATTCGCGAGCCGGCGCCGCGCCGAGGAACGATTTCCAGGCGATGTTCTCAGGCGTCATGTCCGGATAAGCCGCCCGCGACCACTGCGGCTTTCCATGCGGCGTGTTCCGGTACATGCGGGCGTTGATCACCGTCACCTTGCCGACCGCGCCGCTGGCGAGGTAGTTCGAGGCATCCGCAACGTGGCCCGAGGAGCAGGACTGATGGCCAATCTGGACCACGCGGCCGGAGCGTTTGTAAGCCGCCCGCATCGCCCTGGCCTGCTCGACGGTGAACGCCATCGTCTTTTCCTGATAAACGTGCTTGCCCGCTTCGAGCGCGGCGATGAAACCTTCGGCGTGCAGATGCTGTGGCGTGGCGATCAGGACGGCGTCGATCGACTTGTCTTCGAGGAGGTGGCGATAGTCGAGGTATGTTTTCGCCTCGGGCGCGAGTTTGCGCGCGTCTTCGAGCCGCCGCGTATAGATGTCGGCAAAGGCGATGCATTCGGCGCCGGGGCAGGCGATCGCTTCGCGGGCGATCTGAGTACCGCGGTCGCCCATGCCGATGACGCCGAAACGGATGCGATCGGATGCCGAGGCGACGCGCCCGGTAGCGATGCTTCCCGCGAGTCCGGTAGCGACGTTACCGATAAAGTTTCGCCGGGTCTGCATGGATAAGAGTTAGTTTAGCGCCGCGGGCGGGATGGCCGCGGGGGCTGAGCCTGGCTATGATGCTGGTACGGAAGTTCTATGCGCAAACAGGATGAATCGATTGAAACCGGCCCGGAAGCAGGAGGGCAGTCCGGAGATGATCAGGGGCTTCGGGATACGGCGCAGGCCGACTCGGAAACCGTGAAGGAACTGCTCGACGAAGGGCAGGCGTTCGAGGCCGGGATCATAGAAGGCGTCGAGAATGCGCCGGATCCGGATGTCGCCGAGGTCCGGACCCGCCAGGTTCCCGAGGACGACGTGCCACAGGAGTATCTCGATCAGGAATTCCCGGACCGGGATTAAGCGGGCGCGGTATCGCTCCGGCCGGCGGCTGCCTTCCGAAGCGAAACGGCGTTGATGCAGAACCGTAGCCCGGTGGGCGGAGGGCCGTCCGGGAATACGTGGCCAAGGTGCGCGTCGCAGACGTTGCAGAGAGTCTCGACGCGGGTCATCCCATGACTCGAGTCCACCCGGTAAGCAACAACATTCAAGGCGACCGGTTCGGTGAACGAGGGCCACCCCGTTCCGGATTCGAACTTCGAGCCGGCGTCGAACAACGGCGTCCCGCAGCAGACGCACTCGTAAAGGCCGGGCGCGAAAAGGCCGCACATTTCCGAACTGAAAGGCCGCTCCGTTCCCGCGGTTCGCGTCACGCGATATTCTTCGGGGGTCAGTATCTGCCGCCATTCGGCTTCGGTTTTCAGTACTTTGCGATCCGGCGCAGGACTCCCGTTGGCTGCGAGCGCCAGTACCTCACGCCAGTCGATGTTCGATCGCGTCATCATTTCATCGTAGACGAGACCGGACCGCTGAGCCGCAGCCCCTGGTACATTGAAAAACGGTGTTCGATCGCGTCATATGGATAGTGCTCGACAGCTTGGGCGTGGGTGAAATGTCCGACGCCGCGGCGTATGGCGACGCGGGCAGCGACACGCTGGGCAACATCGCGCGGAAGCGGGGGCTTCGGGTTCCGAACCTGCTGAATCTCGGTCTGGGCAATCTGAAGCGCATGCCGGAGCTGCCGGCGTCGAAGTCGCCCGAAGGCGCTTACGGACGCTGCGCGCTGGCGTCACCCGGCAAGGATACGACTACAGGCCATTGGGAAATGGCGGGCATTCATCTGGACAAGCCGTTTCCACTGTTCCCACACGGATTCCCGCCGGAGGTGATGAGCCCGTTCGAAGAACGCATTGGCCGCGCCACGCTGGGGAACAAGGCCGCGTCCGGGACGGAAATCATCAGAGAGCTTGGCGAAGAACATATGCGGACCGGTTCGCCCATCGTGTATACGTCGGCGGACAGCGTTTTCCAGGTCGCCGCCCACGAGGACGTGATTCCGCTGTGGGAGCTGTACCGCATCTGCGAGATTGCGCGGGAAATCCTGCGCGGCCCTTACGAGGTGGGGCGCGTGATCGCGCGCCCGTTCGAAGGCGAGCCAGGCGATTTCAAGCGCACCGCCAACCGGCACGATTACGCGGTTCCGCCGCCCCGGGGAATGCTGTTGGACCGGCTGGAGGAAGCGGGTGTGAAGACACACAGCGTGGGGAAAATCTTCGACGTATTCCTCGGCCGCGGCATCGAAGATCAACTGAGGACCGTCAACAACCGCGACGGTATGCAGAAAACGCTGGATGACATGGCGCATTTCGAACGCGGCCTGATCTGGACCAACCTGGTCGACTTCGATCAGCAGTATGGCCATCGCAACGATGTGGAGGGTTATGGCCGGGCGATCGAGGAATTCGACGCATGGATTCCGAAGTTCCGGACCGAACTTCGCGATGGGGATCTGGCGATCCTGACGGCCGACCATGGCTGCGACCCGACAACGCCTTCCACCGATCACTCGCGTGAATATACGCCGTTGCTGGTCTTCGGCCCGCGCGTGCGGCAGGGCGTCGATCTCGGGCTCCGCGCCACGCTGAGCGATATCGGCCAGACGGTGGCCGCCAGCTTCGGCGCCGCCATCTCGCGCGGCGAGAGTTTCCTGAACGCAATCCTATGAGAAAACCATTCATGGCGGGCAACTGGAAGATGTACAAGACGCCCGCGGAAACGCACGCATTTTTCGAAACGTTCAAGCCGCTGGTGGGGCACGCGTCGCAATGCGACATCGTGATCTGCCCGCCGTTCCCGGACCTGCACGCGGCCGTTCTCGAAACACGGGGCAGCGCCATCGGCATTGGCGCTCAGAACCTTTACTGGGGCAAGGAAGGCGCCGTGACCGGCGAGGTATCGGGCCACATGCTGCAGGCCGCCGGGTGCACGTATGTGATCGTGGCGCACAGTGAGAGGCGGCAGTATTTCGGCGAAACGGAGGCGGACGTGCTTCGCAAGACACTGGCTGCGCTCGAGTGGAACCTGACGCCGATCGTTTGTGTGGGCGAGCGACTGGAGGAACGGGAATCCGGGGCGACGGAATCCGTTCTGGCGCAGCAGTTCGACGGTGGACTGGCGCCACTTACGCCCGAGCAGTTCGCCCGGCTGGTGATCGCCTATGAGCCCGTCTGGGCGATCGGTACGGGCAAGACCGCGACTCCGCAGATGGCCGCGGACGCGCATCGGTTCATCCGGCAGCGGGTGGCTGCGAAATTCGGTGACGCGCAGGCCGCCGCGACGCGCATCCTTTATGGCGGCAGCGTGAAGCCAGACAACGTGAAGGCGCTGATGGCGCAGGATGAGATCGACGGCGCCCTGGTCGGCGGCGCCAGCCTCGATCCGAAGTCATTCGCGGCGATCGTGAATTACACGGTCTGAGGCGAATTCAGGCGCGACCCGGTTCACCACTGGTGATGAAACGGGTCCGCGCCGATGGTTCCGCGCAGTTCTTCGAGATACTCGGGTGAACTGACGCGCGCGAGCTGCCGCTTTGCGTCTGCCGCGTCCGCCGAGCCGATCGCGCTCAGGGTTTCGACATGCCGCCGCCAGAGGTCTTTGTCGCGCCGCTGCCTGGTGCGCAGGCGCTCCGCATACCAGTCGCTTTTCAGCATGGCTTCGCGGGTGAAGAGGGCGCGAATGTCCGGATGGTTTGAATTCCGGCCCTCGTAGTGACCATGGGCAAGGATGTGCAGAAGCGCCTTGAGCGGCGGGCAGGCGGCATCCACGCTTCCATCCTCGAAATAGTTGAGCGCCACGCAGCGCTGGGCGTCGCAAATCGCCTCGATCCCGGCGACAAACAGCGCGAGATCCTGCTTTTCAGGCTTCAGCAGCTCTTCGGGAAACACCGCGCCCGGCAGTTCGAAGATTCTTCCGAGAAAGCGATCCACGAACGCGCTGTTGATGCGCCAGCCGAGCCGGCTCGCCGGGATCAGGCGGCCTTCGTATTCGAAATCGTCCACGTGCTCGAGAAGGCCGTTCTCGATGAGGAATTCCGGCTCCCGCTCAAAATTGCGCATGCGGCACCAGATTTCGGGAACCAGCAGGCTGTTGTCGTGATCCACGCGATAACGGGGCCCGATGTAGCCTGCGGCCGTAGTGAAGCCGCCATAGCCGGTGACGATGAAATCGACAAGAGCATTGTTGAGATCGACTACTGGCCAGACCGCGTTGAAGGGAGCTTTCGTCAGCGCGCCTTCGGAGCCGAAGCCTGTGGTTGCAGGAGACTTCCCGGTGAGACTGCAGATAAAGTCCATGAACAGTTCGGGCAGTTCCTGGTAGTGGATCGGGCTGTACACGGCCAGCGGCGGAATGCCGGACTCGTAATCCGGCGGATTGTTGCGGCGGCCGGCAAGAACGGCGTTCACGGGGAACCAGCACGGCTTATCCGCGGGAATTTCGCGGGCAAGACGCGTGCCGACCTCGGCAAGATGCACGGAGCGCGGATTGACCAGATCTGGCCGGCGCTGCAGGTAGCGCGGGTTTTTCGAGGGCTTTCCATCGACCAGGCGCGGTTGTGAGGAAGCCACTGCGAAGGACGGCTTGCCGGATTCCACGAAATCGCTCAAAAGAGCTTTCATGGGATCTGTGAACTTGTCGAAGTCGACGGCGCGATCAATCTCGGTCTGCACCTGAGCGCGCGTGAGCGGCTCGAAATTGGAGAGGAACGTATCGGGCGTGGCGAGGTCGGCTTCGGCCTCCTTGTCGAAACCGCGGTGAATGGCATCGTCAGGGCGCTGGAACAGCCGGGCTTCGGTGTTGACGACGAGTTTGACGCTGCGTTCCGACGTGTGCAATCTGGCCGCCCACTGGGCATCCTGTGCGCTGGGCGGGTCCTGAGGGTCCAGATTGTTCAGCCGCCAGCGCGGCAGGACGACCGAAACGGTGATGTCGTCTTCCACCTGAACTTTGTCGGCGGGATTGAAATCCGGCCGGAGCTTGTAGATGCGCCAGGAACCATCGGGATCGTAGCCGACACGGAGGTAATTACCGACGAGTGTCTGGTCGTGATATTTGAGCTCGTGACCGAGATAGCCATTGATGCGATCGACCGAGAAATGCTGCCGCCAGTTGTTTCCCCATTCGGGGCGGTAATAGCGCTTGACCGTCACCAGTAACTGGCGAACCGATTGGGGGATGGTGGCCAGCCAGGCGTTGTAGCTGTCGGTGTATTCGGGCGAAGGCGTCAGCAGCTTGATTACGGAGCCCAGAGACCGGTCGCGGCTCAGGATGGGACGGCTGGCGCGCGTGACATCGCCCGCGTTCGGGTTGCGCCAGATCGCCGAGAAATCCCGATTGATGATTTGCTCGACCGCGTCCATATCGCGATGGAAGTCCGAGACGAAAACCGGGCCGCGGAGAATCAGGTTCGAGAGCGGCTTGGAAATTTCAGACTTGCCGCCGCCAGAGACGGTGCAGGGCTTGTGGCAGAGAATGCCGTCTGCGCGGGATGCGATGAGCCGCCAGGTATTGCCGCCGGGCTGTTTCTCCATGCGAATGCGAGTGCCCCAGGGGAGGATGTATACCTCGCCGGCGCGCAGGACGAGTGAATGCGTTCGGCCTTCGACAGGCCAGCGTACGACGCCTTCGCGCACCAGGAAGTCCGCGTTTTCCGGTACGTAGTAGACGCCGGGATAAGCGCGGTCGACCGCGTAGCGCTCAGGCTTGAGTTCGACGCGGTCGCCCAGCAGCCGCATTGCTTCCTCGTAGAAGACCTGTTTTGTAAGCACGGTGCGGCCGGCGAAAAACTCCTGGCCCAGCACATAGGCCGGGAAAGCGATGGCGCCGCCCGCATGTTCTTCTTCCGCCACTCCGAACAGGTTGGCCGCGTAACTGATTTGTGTCTTGACTTCTTTCTTGCAGTAGCCGTAGTAGTTGTCGGCGATGAGAGTTACGATGACGCCGCGGCGGTCCCGGCAGGTGAGCTTGAATGCGCCGCCGTTGTTGTAGATTTCGTTTTCTTCCCGCCAGCACATGCCGTCACGGCGCTGCAATGGCGTTGCGGCGTCGTAATGGGGAAGGCCCAGATCCTTCTTCCGCATTCCGGCGATGTGCGGAGCGAGGATGACGCAGCCGGTGTGGCCGGACCAGTGCTGATAATCGAGAGCCGCGTCGTTTTCCGGAAGCCACGGGTCCCCTGCATTACCGAAGATGGATTCGACGAAATCGAGATTGCTGACCAGACTGCCGGGCACGAAGAAACGGACTTCCATCCGCTTCTCAGCGTCCGGCGGCGCAGAGGGGCACACGAGGGGCCGCAGCAGAAGCGTAACGAAAAGGCGTACGGCTTCGGGCTGCGTTTCGGTAAGCGGCAGCGCGAGAACGTCCTGGGGAGGATTCAGCGCAGCGGCGAGAAGCCGGAGAAACGCGATCTTCGGGACACCGATTTTGTCGGCGGGGACGGGCAGACCGCCTTCGACGATGTGAAAGATTCCCGCGGTGGTACGGCGATCGCTCTTCGGATTGTGCAGAACGCCCTGAGCGACGCGATACGACGAGAGATAGGGCGAGGAGATGCGGTCGGAATCCGGCGGCAACGACATGGCACGCGCCATCTGCGGCCGGTCCAGAGTGAACGTGTGAGCCGGCAGACGGGGAACCGCGACGCCGCAATCGGAGAAGTAGGCGTCAAGATATTGCTGTATGCGGAGATCGACCGGACAAAGACGGTTCCCTCCAAGCTGCTCCTGCAGATGGTGATTGCGGAGAAGCGGGTCGGCGAGAGCCAGAAGCTCAGGGTCGGCCGTGGCGCGGCTGACGGGCTGACCCAGTGAGGCGAGCTTCAGATTGATGTAGCGATAAAGATTGGAAGACTGGATTTGAGATGCCGTAGTAATTCTCCGTTTGGCGGGGAAGCGGGCTCGGGAACGGCGGGGTTCATGCGTGCGGACGCGGCGGGAACCAGGCGCGCTTCGCCAGATGAATCCATCAGGGTAGCAGTGTTTCCCTGACATGCACAACGGATATGCCGCTCGGAGCCCTCGCTCCTGCCTGAATGTTAAGATTATGAAAGCCCGGTAGGCGGCTGTAGCTCAGCTGGTAGTAGCGCCAGATTGTGGTTCTGGATGTCGAGGGTTCGAATCCCTCCAGCCGCCCCAAGCGTCCCCGCCCCGAAGTTTACTTCAGATTCAAATATCTGGTAACGTCCTCTTCAGCCACCCCGACGGCCGTCGCCAGCGCTATTTTCGCCGCGTTGTGCGAGTTCAGACTGGTGATGAAATCGTCGTTCGCCGACGATAGCAGTTGCTGCGCCTGTACGACTTCGATGTTGTCCGCGACGCCCGCGGTAAAGCGGTCGCGGGCCTGGGCAAGTGTCTGGGTGGCCAGATCGACGTTGCTGCGCGCCACCGCCACCTGTTCGGCTGAAGACTGAAGGTCCAGCAGAGCGGTCCGCACCTCATAATCGATGCGGCCGCGCAGGTCTTCGAGCGCGTTTCTCTTGTTCTGCAGCACAGACTCGGCGCCGGCCACGTCGGCGCGGGCGCGGTTTCCGGCGAAGATGGGGAACCGAACACCGCCGATCAGCGTGTAGGTGCCGTGGGAGTTGGCAAAAGTGGGTCCCAGCACGCCGTAATCGGCCTCGACTACTACCTGGGGCCAATACTGTTCCGACTTCGCGGACTGAACGGCGAATTCCGCCGCACGCACATTTGCCTGTGCCGCACGGTAATCCGGCCGGTGGTCATAGGCTTCGCGCAAAAGATCGTACTGAGAGACCGCGATGGGCGCGAAGGGCAGCGTGTCGCTGAGAGTAAACTGTTGTCCGGTGGGCAAACCGATGGCGCGGGCAAGGGTCAGTTTGTCCTTTTCCACCTGGTTCTTCTGCGCAAGAAGGCGCTGCTGCTCGGATTTGAGCTGCACGCCTGCGCGAAGCACATCAATCGCGGCAACCGTTCCGGCCTGATGCTGATCGCTCGCGCGATCGTAGAGAGCCTGGGCGAGGTCCACTTCGGCCTGAATCGCGGTGACCCGAGCCGAATCCGTGATGACTGCGAGATAGCCGTTGCTGACAGCCTGTACCACCAGGTTCCGCGCGTCCTCGGCCGAGAGCCGCGCGGCCTTCAGACTCTCCGTGGCCGAGCGCAGATTGCGTAACGATGGACGATCGTACACAGTCTGCTGGAGGTAGGCGCGGGCATTCATATAACTGAAAGGGCCTATGATGAGCGGAAAGCCGGGAAGCGTCAGCCCCAGCGCGGCGAGGTCTTCCTGCAGAGAATTTTCGGTGAACGCCGCCGAAATCTGGGGGAAGAGAGTGCTGAGAGTCCGGCGCCGCTCGGCGGCCGCGCCATTCACGATGTCGGTATTCGCGAGGATGCCGAGGTTATACTTCAGACCGCGCTGGATAGCGTCTTTCAGGGACACCGCGATGGAATTCGAAGTGGCCTGCCCGGTCGGTATGCTGCCGCTGAAATCGAGTTGATATCCCTGTTGCAGAACAGGCCCGGGTCCATTCGGAACCGGCTCGGGCGGCGGAGGGGCCTGAGCATTGAGAGCTGCGCAGGAGATGAGAGCTACGACAAATGTCTTCAGGTTCAACTTTATCGTGATCCTTAAAATCGAATTGTGACAGGAGCGAAGCGCTGGAACCTGGTTACCCGTCGATCCATATCAAGAGATGCGTGAGTTTCTGATCCGTCGCGCCGGATGTGCGGACGATTTGCCGGAATCGACTTGCGGCAGATACATCCTGGACGTGAGAATCGGACCAGATGAATATCGTGATCGGCTCGGACCACGCGGGTGTCGAATTGAAAGCGAATCTGGTCGAATACCTGCGCCAGATGGGGCACAGCGTCATCAATGTCGGTGTGGACAAACCTGATCCCGTGGATTATCCGGATTACGCGAAGAAGGTTGGTGACGTGGTGATTGCGAAGGGCGCGGAGCGGGGCATTCTGATTTGCGGATCGGGAGTCGGTGCGTCGGTTGCGGCGAACAAGATTCCGGGTGTTCGCGCCGGCCTTTGCCACGATGTTTATTCGGCTCATCAGGGCGTTGAACACGACAACATGAACGTCCTCGTGCTGGGATCGCGCGTAATCGGGCCCGAAACGGCCCGCGAACTGGTTCACGCCTATCTTGCGGCGAACTTCACAGGCGAGGAAAGGCATGTGCGCCGGCTCGCCAAGGTGCACGAACTCGAAAAACATTTTTGCGATGAGAGGAGCGCTGGAGCATGAAGCACGTTTTTCCGCGTGAGTTGCAGGCGGCAGTAGCCGCGGCCGCGGAGGCCTGGACACGGGAAGGCAAAACGGAACGGTTCTGGAACCGTGACGCGGCATTGTGGACGAACGCGGATGAATCGAAATGGATGGGCTGGATCGACATCGCGCAAAGGCAACTCGAACACAAAGACAGATTCCACAAAGTGACGGAGCACGTGAAGAAATCCGGCGTGCGTAACGCCGTGCTGCTTGGTATGGGCGGATCGAGTCTGTGTCCGGAGGTGCTTTCCGTTACATTCGGACATCGCCACGGCCTTCCGGCGCTGCACGTGCTGGATTCGACTGATCCTGCGCAGGTGCGCGCGATTGAGGAGAAGGCAAACCCGCTCGAGACGCTCTACATCGTGTCGAGCAAATCCGGCACTACGCTCGAGCCGAATATTTTCAAACAATATTTCTTTGAAAAATCCGGGAGGGCCGGGGAGAGATTCATCGCCATCACCGACCCCGGTTCGAAAATGCAGAAGACCGCCGAGGCGGATAACTTCGAACTGATCTGCTATGGCGACCCCTCGATTGGCGGGCGCTATTCAGCGCTGAGCGATTTCGGAATGATACCCGGCGCGGTTATGGGCGTGGACGTGGTCAAACTGCTCGAACGGGCCGGTCGCATGGCGAAGGAATGCCGCGAGCCGAACGCGGAGAAAAATCCTGGAGTGATGCTCGGTTTGGCTCTGGGAACCGCCGCGAAACATGGGCAGGACAAGGTCACCCTGATCGCGTCGCCTGCGATTTACGATCTCGGGGCATGGCTCGAGCAATTGATCGCGGAATCGACGGGCAAGATAGGACGAGCACTGATCCCGGTGGATCGCGAGCCGCTCGGCGCCCCTGACGTCTACGGATCGGACCGTGTTTTTGTTTATATGCGCTATTCCCGCGAGGCAGACCGCGCGCAGGACGAAGAGATTGGGGCGCTCGAACGGGCGGGGCATCCGGTGATTCGGCTGGAAGTCGGTGACCTGTATGATCTGGGCGCGGAGTTTCTTCGGTGGGAGATCGCCACCGCGGTGGCTGGTTCGGTGATTGCGATCAATCCCTTCGACCAGCCGGACGTGGAGGCGAGCAAGGTCGCAACCCGCAAGCTGACCGATGAGTTCGAGGCGACAGGCAATCTGCCTCCCGAACAACCCATCCTCGAAGCCGACGGAATGAAGTTCTTCACGGATGCGGCGAATGCCTCCCAACTGAGTGGCCGCACGGCGGTTGAGATGCTGCGCGCCCATCTTGATCGGCTTCATGCCGGCGATTACTTTGCGCTGCTCGGATACATTCAGATGACTGCGGAGCATGAAGGCGCCCTGGGCGGTATGCGTCTGGAAGTGCGAAACCGAAAGACCGTGGCGACTTGCCTTGGCTTCGGTCCGCGATTCCTCCATTCGACGGGGCAGGCGTACAAGGGCGGACCGAACAGCGGAGTGTTCCTGCAGGTGACCTGCGAGGACGCCGAGGACGTGGCTATTCCCGGGCAGAAGTATACGTTCGGTATCGTGAAGGCGGCGCAGGCGCGTGGCGATTTCGACGTTCTGGCGGAGAGGAAACGGCGCGCGCTGCGCGTGCACCTTCCGGCGGATTTGAAGACAGCGTTGCCGAAACTCGGCGCGGCGATTACGGAGGCATTGGGCTAATGCAGATGGGAATGGTTGGGCTGGGGCGCATGGGCGCGAACATGGCTCGGCGCCTGCAGCGTGGCGGGCACGAACTTGTAGTCTTCGATCTCGACGGAGCCAGGGTGGACGAATTGAAAAAGGAAGGCATGAAAGGCTCCACCGATCTGAACGAGTTTGTCGCTCTGCTTTCGAAGCCGCGAGCCGCGTGGCTGATGGTGCCGGCCGGGGAAATCACCGAGACTATGGTGAACAAACTGGGCGAGCTGTTCGAAGACGGCGACGTGCTTATCGATGGAGGCAATTCCTACTACAAGGACGACGTGAGGCGGGCGAAGATGCTGAAGCCGCGCGGCATTGAGTATGTAGATGCAGGGACGAGCGGCGGCGTTT
>DAIDJK010000311.1 GCA_027450225.1 Bryobacterales bacterium
TCGCGAAACAGGTGGGCGAGACCACCTTGTTCAATCGCACGGGCGGCGCGCCCTCGCTGGCGCTGGGGATGGCGCAGATCTTCGCCGGCGTTTTCAGATGGGGCAACGGCGGGCAGGCGCTGCTCGGCTCCTGGTACCACTTCGCGATCATGTTCGAGGCGCTGTTCATTCTGACGGTGATCGACGCGGGGACGCGAGTGGGGCGGTTCATGCTGCAGGATCTGCTGGGCCACGCGTGGAAGCCGCTGGGACGAACCAGCTGGATGCCGGGCGTTATCGCGGCGAGCGCGGCGGTGGTGGGAGGCTGGGGCTATTTTCTGGTGCAGGGCGTGAGCGATCCGCTGGGCGGCATCAATTCACTGTGGCCGCTGTTCGGAATCGCGAACCAGCTTCTGGCGGGAATCGCGCTGTGCGTGGCCACGACCATCATTCTGAAGATGCGCGGGGCGAAGTACATGTGGATCACGGCCGGGCCGCTCGTCTGGCTGATGCTGGTGACGTTCAGTTCGGCGTGGCAGAAGATATTTTCACCCGCGCCGCGCATCGGATTCCTGGCGCAGGCCGCGCGCATTCAGGCCGCGCTCGATGCGGGCGCCGTCGCGGCTCCGGCCATAGCGCAGAACCGTACATTGCTTTTCAACGCACGTCTGGACGCGGCGGTTTGCGGAGTGTTCATGCTACTGGTCGCAATCGTGCTGTTCGAATCGTTGCGGCTTTGGTATCGCATTCTGCGGGGAGCGGAGACGCATCGGGTGGCCGAATCGCCGTTCGTGCTGTCGCGCCTGCGATCGGAAGAGGTGTGATGACGGTTTTGCGCCGGATTGTGGCAGGGTTGATGAATCTGCTGAGGGAACTGGGGGACCAGAATGCCTATGCCCGCCATCTGCGGGCGAACGGGCGGCAGCACAGCGGCGCGGAATGGCGCCGGTTCGCCGATGAACGGTTCCGGGCGAAGTACCAGCGCCCGAAATGTTGCTGAGCGATGAATTCCTTCGTTCGTCCGCTGGCGCATTTCTTCTTCGCGCTGGGCGGCTTTGGCCTGGTGCTGCTCGGCGTTCTCGATTCGTCGTTTCTGATGATGCCGCTCGGGAACGATCTGCTGGTGGTTGCTCTGACGGCGAGCCACCGGACGCACATGCCGTACTACGTTGCGATGGCGACGCTCGGTTCCACTCTGGGGGTGGCGCTGGCGCACTGGGTATCGAGCAAGGGCGGGAAGAAGCTGATTGAAGGCGACCGGCGCTCGAAACAGATCGAGTACGTGGAAAAGAAGATCAGCAGGTATGGCGGCTGGGCGATCGGGATGGCGGCTCTGGCGCCGCCGCCGTTTCCGTTCACGCCGTTTATCGTTGTACCGGCGGCCCTGCAGTATCCGCGGGCAAAGATGTTGTGGATCATAGCGGGATGCCGCGCGATCCGCTTCAGCATCGAAGGCTGGCTGGCGCTGATGTACGGAAAACGGATTCTTGCGCTGGCGAAATCGCCGGCGCTCGAGTGGGGCATCGGGGCGCTGGTGATCATTTCCATTGTCGGCAGCGGGTTCTCGATCTGGGGCTGGCTCAAGAAGGGCAAATCGAAGCGGCCGGAATCCGCGCCTGTTAAAAGTTGAGCTTCCCTGACCAGCGGTGTGGGCAAACGAGGCGGCGCCGCGAGAAAATAGTGGGCAGTGTCTACTTCGCCACGCCAGCGTTACGCACCCATGCTGGCTATTCTGCTTAGCGCCCCGGCCCTGGGCGCGCTCTCCGTCGAGCCGATCAAATGTCCGGCAGGCGCCCCCGTAGGAAGCTTCCAGCTTCTGGTGACGAACGGTTCGGGCGCGCCGCGCATGCTCGAAACCGTGAATCAGCTTCTTCCGGGTTACAAAGTCGATTACCATCCCGAACATATCAAGGGTCCGGACAAGAAAAAGGCGCGGATCTCGCTGGTACTGGTTCCTTCCGACAAAGGCAAGGTGGATGTGCTGGAACCGAAGCCGGCGGACAAGGACGCCGAATGGAGCGTACCGTTCGATACGCAGATCGCAGCCCTGGTCTACGGTCCGGAAGGACTCGACAAAGGCAAAGTGGCAGGCCTGGTGAAGAAGAATGAAGAACTGATCGGCCAGCTTGCCGACTATGCCCAAAAGACGCAGGACACCGAATCTCTGATTCAGGCGATCACACAGGAGAAGCAGGGCCTTGAAAGCGGAGAAAGCGTAAACGCCGCGGTGGCCAGTTTCGCCAGTCAGTATTCGGGCGCAACGAAGCTGGACCGGACGCAGCCGATGGATGCGCAGATGGCGGCGCTGGTGCGCGGGCTGAGCCCGGCGGTTACGGCGTACGACCCGCTGGCGCCCGATCCGACGCAAAGGGCGGCGCAAACGGCGAGTATCGCCGCCGCCGTGGCTGGATTGTTTCTGGGAACCGACGTAGGTCTGGGCGCGAGCGCGGGCGCGCTGTTACTGAACATGCACAGCCTGTTCTTTCCGAAGACGGAGTTTCGCTCGGCATTCGGGCAGCCGCAGTCCGGGCAAAAGAACGTGACGGGGCTGTGCGGGAGCAGTACCTCGTCCGTATCGAGAACGCAACTCGCCTATCTGTGGGCGACGCGGTTTCCGGACGTTTCCGCGCCCGCATTGTCGCTCGAGAAAACCGAGCATGTGGCGCTGAGTGAGAAGACGGCGTTCCCGCTCGACGTGAAAGCGCGCGAGTGGAAGATTGCGGCGCGCGTGCAGGACTGGCGGCTGGTTTCGGCGGACGGTAAAGCTGCGTCGGCGATCAGCGCCAAAGTCGATACGACGAAGAAAACCATTGAGCTGGATCTAACGGACACAAAGGTGAAAGCCGGCGCGTGGAAGCTGGAAGGAACCTGGGACTGGACGCCGGTGAAAGTAGCCGGGACGCTGGAAGTGCATGAACTCAGCTCTTTCGCGAAGGCGAAGGTGGCGCCGGCATCGCAGGATCACCTGATTCAGGGCGCAGGCAAAGTGAATGTCTGGCTGACGGGAGATGATTTCGAGTTCGTCACAAAGCTGGAACTGAAGAACAGGGACGACAAGTTCGCCCAGCCATCTTCGGTGGCGTTCCTTCTGCCGAAGGGGCTGCGGGAAGGTCCGCAGACGACACTCGAGACGCAGGTGGACACCGGATCGCTGACGCCGGGCAACTACGAATTTCTGGTGGCGCAAAGCGACGGGGATGCGCACGCGGTGCCTTTCAAGGTGCTGCCGGCGCCGCCGCGCATCTCAAACCTGCCGCTGCTGGTGAATACGGGGCAGGGCAGCCGCGTGGTGTTGCACGGGGACGGGCTCGATCGCATCGAATCGCTTTCGGCGGATGGCGCAAAGATCGAACTGGATGAGCCGGCGACGGCGGATGAAAGAGGCGCGACCGTTACGCTCGACCCATCGGCCAAGAAAGGAAAGAAGCTGACGCTGCGGATGAAGGTGAAGGATTTCGATCAGCCGATTGGGTTTGAGAATGCGCTGGTTGTAGCGGGTCCGCGTCCCGTAATCAACAACGTAGGAATCTCGCTCCCTCCGGGTTCGGTGCTGGCAGCGCCCGGGGAGATTCCGGCCGATTCGGCCGTGAGCTTCGAACTGTCGATCGCGCACGCCACGGATCTGAATTCTCTTCGACTCTACTGCGATGGCGAAGCTGACGCCAAAGCCGTTGTGATCCGGCCCGGCGACGCGAGCGACGATTCGCGGCTGCGGCAGGAAGGGCCTGGCTCGTATTTCCTGGCGTTCAACTCGGGATCGATCGGCCAGCCGGGATGCGAAGTGATGGCCAGCGTCAGTTCGGCGGCCAATGGAAACTCTGTGCCGAAGAAACTGGGCACGATTATCCTGTTCCCTCGCATCGACTCGTTCGAGGTTACGGATCAGAAAGCTTCCGACAACTCCTTCTACGGAGAAATCAAAGGTCAAAACCTGGAAAGCATCGCCAAAGTAGGGTGGGACGATGCTACGGGAATGGATGTGAGTACGATCCCGGCGCCCGCGGCAGGCGGTGGAACGGATGAGTTGCTGCGGGTGACAGTCCCGTGGCCGGCTCCGGCCCCGCACTCACCGCTTTTCATCTGGCTGCGCGGTGAGACGAAGGGCCGGCCGACAACGGTGAAGTGGTAGGAGAGTTCCGAACGCGAACAGCAGGCGGCTCAGGCCGCCTTTTTCTTCGCCGGTCCCCGCTTCTTTACAGCCGAGGCCGCTCTCTTTGCCGCCCAGCGGCGCTTCATGGCTTCGGCAAGCCGCCTGCGGCCTTCCGGCGTCATGCCTCCTTTGCGCTTCGCCGGACCAGCGGAACGGCCCGTGGCAGTTGCGCGGCCAGTGGTCTGCGCGCCTGTTTCCGAAACCTGACGCAATGCGTCCAGGGCATTCTCGATCGCGCTCTTCTGGCGCTCGAGGCTATCAATGATTTCTCTTATTCCATCGCCCATCAATATCTTATTCCTTTCGTATGAGCCAATCTTATCCGCTCAATTATCACTTCTGCGACTAATCATATCCCAACGACTACACCTGGCTGGATTTCTTCCTGTATCGGGTAGCTTGTTTTTCGCCAAATTGATGCTGGTCCTGCCAGACTGACGTATTGTCTTTTCATAAGCCAGCCGCATCCAGGAATCATCAGGAGCGGATGACCAGACCATCACAGCCTTGCCGCGGCGGGCGCGGCCCCGAAGTACACTTGCGTGATAAGGAAATCACCCTATGCGACAAGCCCGCATTCTCTTGTTCCTCCTGACGGCGGCTCTGTTCAGTCACGCGCAAACCAATCGGGGTTACTACCGGTATCCGGCCATTCACGGCGATACGATCGTGTTCACCTCTGAAGGCGATCTGTGGACCGTGGGCGTTCAGGGCGGTCCGGCTCACCGGTTGACATCTCATCCCGCGCAGGAAACGCGCGCGGCATTCTCACCGGACGGTAAAATCATCGCCTACTCGGCGGATTATGAAGGACCTCAGGAGGTCTACACGATGCCAGCCGAAGGCGGCCTTCCTGTGCGCCGCACCTTTGAAGGAGGGTCAGCCAACGTAGCCGGCTGGACGCCCGATGGAAAGGTGCTTTATACAACCACTCACTATTCGACGCTGCCAAATGCGCAACTCGTTGCGGTGGATATGAACAACCGAACTTCTGTTGTACCACTTAGCCAGGCGGCGCAAGGAGTGTACGATTCCGAATCAAAGGTTCTTTTCTTCACGCGGCTTGCCCGCCAGCCCAGTTATACGAAGCGCTACGAGGGTGGAACGGCTGAGAACATCTGGCGATTCGATGGAGTGAACGAGGCCGCGCCTCTTACTTCGGACTATGCCGGCACGAGCTGCAATCCAATGTACTGGAACGGCCGCATCTATTTTCTGAGCGACCGCGATGGGACGATGAACATCTGGTCGATGGACCGGAATGGCCATGGTCTGCGCCAGCATACGAGGCACTCGGGATTCGACGTGAAGTACGCCGCGCTCTCCGGGGGGCGAATCGTCTACGAACTTGGCGCCGACCTGCGCCTTTACGACATCGGCTCCGGCCAGGACCGGCTTGTGCCTGTCGAACTGCCTTCGGATTTCGACGGGCTGAGAGAGCACTGGGTAAACAAGCCCTCCGACTACCTGACTTCACTTCATTTCTCGCCATCCGGCGACAGCATTGTTCTCACTGCGCGGGGGCGCGTATTCGTAGCGCCTGTAAAGGCGGATCAGGGCCGCTTTGTCGATGTCAGCGCGCATCGGCCGGGGCGATATCGGAATGGCCGTTTGATGCCGGACGGCAAATCCGTGCTCCTGCTTTCGAGCGAAACCGGCGAGGTGGAGATCTGGAAATACGCCGCAGATGGCTCCGGCGCGGGAGAGCAACTTACCAGCGGGGGCAAGGTGCTTCGCTGGGAAGCGATACCTTCGCCGGACGGCAGGTATGCCGCGCATCAGGACAAGGATCATCAGCTCTGGCTGCTGGATATAAGCGCCAAGACCGATAAGAAGATCGCGGTGAATGCGAACGGCGACAACTCAGACCCCAGTTTCGGCAGCGTCAGATGGTCGCCGGACAGCCGCTGGCTCACGTTTTCCACCAACACTCCGAATCGATTCACGGTAACGATGTTGTACAGCGTTGCTACGGGCGTTGCCACGCAGATTACTTCAGACCGCTACAACAGTGGGGCGGCCGCCTGGAGCGCAGATGGCAAGTGGCTCTATTTCCTTTCAGACAGGGCTTTGAATACGGTAGTGTCCGCGCCGTGGGGCGCGAGGCAGCCTGACCCATACTTTGCCCGGCCCATCAAAATGTACGAGATGGCGCTTCGGAAAGACATCGTTTCTCCGTTCGAGCCCGCGGATGAACTGCATCCGGCAAAACCCGCAGCCCCGCAGGATCGGAAAGGCGCAGATGACAAGGCCAAAGGCGACGAGGCGTCTTCGGAAGGGCCGGCAAGAGTTCCTGAAGTT
>DAIDJK010000312.1 GCA_027450225.1 Bryobacterales bacterium
TCGGCGCCAAGGATCTGCTGGCGCTTGCAGGCTACAAAACCACCTGGGGCGCCAAACCCTACGCGGAGCAGGTCATCGATGAGACCGCCACTGTTCTCACCAGGCTCGATAAAACCGGCGCCGTCATCACCGGCAAACTCGCCATGGTGGAACTTGCCGGCGGTCCCACGTACGGCAGCGCCGCCGCGTCGTTGTTCGGCCCCGGTCTGAACCCCTGGGATACAACGCGCTGGTCGGGCGGTTCCTCGAGCGGATCGGGCAGCGCCGTTGCCGCGGCGCTGGTCCCCTTCGCGCTCGGCTCGGAAACCAACGGCTCCATCGTTTGCCCTTCCGCGTTCTGCGGCGTTACGGGTCTGCGCCCCACTTACGGCCTCGTGAGCCGCCATGGCGCGATGGCGCTCGCCTGGACCATGGACAAGATCGGCCCGCTTTGCCGCACTGCCGAAGATTGCGGCATCGTGCTCCAGACCGTCGCCGGCGGCGATTCCAAAGATCCCGGTTCCGCGGGCAAGAGCTTCTATTACAGCCCGCAGTACGAACGCAAATTCAGCGATCTGAAAATCGGCTTCGACCCCGCCGACACAAGCCACCTCGATGCCGCCGCGAAGCCCGTATTTGAGGAAGCCATGCGCGCGCTGCTCAGCATCGGCGTCCAAAGCGCCCCGGTGAAGCTGCCGGATTTTCCCTGGGACCCGATCGCCGATACCGTCGTCAGCTGCGAAGGCTCCTCCGTCTTCGAACAACTCGTCGCCACCGGCAAAGTGAACGAACTCGCCGACGCCAGCCAGATCGCCGGCCTCAAAGCGGGCCTCACCATCACCGCGAAGGATTATCTGCAGGCCATGCGCATCCGTTCGCTCATCAAGGCGAAGTTCCGGCAACTGTTCCTCAGCTTTGAAGGCGGCGTGGACGCCATCGCCGCGCCTTCCATGTATGTCGTCGCGCCGAAAATCTCCGAGCCGCTCGATCAGGTTCCCTTCAACGGGCCGCCCGCGCCAGGCGCCGGACCCGGCATGACGGGTCTTGTCTCCGCCGCCAACCTCGCGGGCCTGCCCGGCATTTCGTTCCCCTGCGGGTTCGTCAACGGCATGCCAGTGGGCCTGCAACTGGTGGGGCCGCCTTTCAGCGAAAATACCCTTATCGCCCTCGCACGCGAATTCCAGAATCGAACGGACTGGCACAAGCGCCGTCCGCCCGCCGCTGCCGCCTGATGCCGGACGCCAGCGCAGCGGCCGCCACGCCGCTCATGCGGCAGTATCACGCCGTCAAGCAGCAGGCGCCCGGCGCGCTGCTCCTGTTCCGCCTCGGCGATTTCTACGAACTCTTCTACGAAGACGCCGTCACTGCCGCGCGCGAACTCGAAATCACGCTCACCTCACGCAACAAGGAAAGCGGCGTGCCCATGTGCGGCGTGCCGTATCATTCGGCCGAAGGCTACATCGCGCGGCTCATCGGGCGCGGTTATCGCGTCGCCATCTGCGAGCAGATGGAAGAGCCCGGCCCCGGCAAAAAGCTGGTGCGGCGCGAAGTCACCCGCATCGTCACGCCCGGCACCGCGACCGACGCCCATCTGCTGCGCTCGCACGAAAACAATTACGTCGCGGCCATCTCGAGAAACGACGCGAGAAATGGTTCTCGCGCGGGCGTGGCCTATGCAGATATCTCGACCGGCGAATTCCGCGCCACCGAGATCGAACTCGCCGAACTCCCCGGACTGCTCGAAAGCATCGGCGCGCGTGAAGTGCTGGTCGCTTCGGATGCGCCGCTGTTCGCCCAGCCGGAGCCGAAGCGCTGGATCGTGACCGAAATCGAAGACTGGATCTTCAGCCCCGATTATTCCGACCGCATTCTGCGCGATCATTTCAAGCTGCATTCGCTCGATGGCTACGGGCTTGCCGGGCGCCAGAGCGCGATTGCGGCGAGTGGCGCCGTGCTGCATTACCTTCGTGAGACACAGCGCGCAGCGCTCGATCATCTCGATCCGCCGCGCCATTTCGATCGCGCCGAATCGATGGTGCTTGACGCCGTTACCGTGCGCAATCTCGAACTCATTGAGCCGATCTTCTCCGATGGCGGCGCCACGCTCGCCGGCGTGCTGGACCAGACCGCCACCGGAATGGGCGGCCGCCTGCTGCGCCAGCGCCTGCTGCGGCCGTCGCTCGACGCCGTGGAGGTGGAAGCGCGTCTCGATGCGGTGGGCGATCTGGTTCGCGAGACCATCCTCCGCGCCGAACTCGCGAAGCAGCTGGCGGGCGTGCTCGATATCGAGCGGCTTCTCGCGAAGGTCGCCATCGGCAGCGCCGGGCCGCGCGACCTGCTTGCGCTCGGCAAATCGCTCGAACAAACGCCGAAGCTGGCTGAAGCCGCTCGTCTCGCGATGCGGCCTCTTTCCGGGCGCCTCGCCGATACCTTCGCGCGGCTCGATCCCGTTACCGAAGCTTCCGGCCCCATCGTCTCCGCGCTCTCCGATGCTCCGCCCATCAATATCGCCGATGGCGGCACCATCCGTACCGGCTTCGACCCGGAACTCGATCAGCTCCGCGATCTGAGCACCAACAGCAAACAGTACATCGCGAACATCGAAGCGCGCGAACGCACTCGCACCGGCATCGGCTCGCTGAAGGTTCGGTTCAACAACGTTTTCGGCTATTACATCGAGATCTCGAAAGCGAACCTGCATCTGGCGCCCGTCGATTACGAGCGCAAGCAGACGCTGGTGAACGCCGAGCGCTTCACCACGCCTGAACTGAAAGACTACGAACGCAAGATTCTTACCGCGCACGACCGATCGATCGAGATCGAGAAACGCATCTTTGCCGATTTGCGGAAGTTCGTACTCGAAAGCGCCGGCCGCATTCGCCGCAGTTCGGCAGCGGTGGCTGAAGCAGATCTGCTCGCCTGTTTCGCGCATCTGGCCGCGACACGGCGATACGCGCGGCCGCAGCTTGTCGAGGAGCCTGTGCTGGAAGCGGTGGCTGCGCGGCATCCCGTGATCGAGCAGTGGCTCGAGCAGACGCGCGAAGGACGGTTCATTGCAAACGACCTCTATCTGAATGCCGGTGGCGAGGGCCCAAGCTTGCTGCTTGTCACCGGGCCGAACATGGGCGGCAAGAGCACCTACCTGCGGCAGGCCGCAATGCTGGTGCTGATGGCGCAGATGGGCAGCTTTGTGCCCGCGGACGCCATGCGTTTTGGCCTTGTCGATCGCATCTACACGCGCATCGGCGCCAGCGACAATGTAGCTCGCGGCCGATCGACGTTCATGGTGGAGATGACGGAGACGGCAACGATTCTGAATACGGCCACAGTGCGCTCGCTGATTCTGCTCGACGAGATGGGCCGCGGAACGGCGACCTTCGACGGACTCTCGCTGGCATGGGCGACGGTTGAGTTTCTGCACGCCGAGGTTGGCGCGCGCACGCTCTTTGCCACGCATTATCATGAGCTGACGATGCTGGCCGAGAAGCTGCACCGCGTGCGCAATCTGCGCGTGGGCGTGAAGGAGTCAGCGAGCGGCATCGTGTTTCTGCACAACATTGAGCCAGGAGCGGCCAGCAAGAGTTACGGCATCGAGGTGGCGCGGCTGGCGGGGCTCCCGCTGACGGTGATCGAGCGCGCGCGCGAGGTGTTGAAGCTTCACGAGAAGAGCGAGGAAGAAGTGACGACGGAGTTGATTCCGCAGCCCAGTGGTCCGGTCCAGATCCGGCTGTTCGAGCCGCTGCATCACGATCTGGCGGAGAGGATCCGCAATCTGCGGATCGACGAGCTTCGGCCGATCGACGCGCTTCAGCTTCTGCATCAGCTTCAGACGGAGTTGAAGCAGCCGTGAGAGTGGCGGGTTTGTTGAGTGGGACGTCCGCCGACGGGGTGGATGTCGCGATCGTGGATTTCGACGGCCCCGCGCTGCATACGGTGGCGCACGGTGTGGTTCCGTATGCGGCGGATGTGCGCGAGGCGATTTTCGGCGCTTCGAACGCGGTGACGCATACGGCGGAGTTGGCGCGGCTCAATGTGCTCTTAGGGGAGATTTTCGCCGAGGCCCTGGCCGAAGTTTGCCGGGCGCATGGGATCCCGATGGCTTCGATTGAGCTGATCGGCTCGCACGGGCAGACTGTGTATCACCAGGGCGATGCGGCGATGTTCCACGGGCGTGCCATCGCGGCGACGCTGCAGATCGGCGAGGCGGCGGTGCTGCGCGAGCGAACGGGGATTCCGGTGGTGAGCGATTTCCGCTCGGCCGACGTCGCTGCCGGCGGGCAGGGCGCTCCTCTGGTGCCGTTTCTCGATTACCGGCTGTTTTGCTCGGAGACCGAGGGGCGCGCGGCGCTAAACGTCGGCGGGATAGCGAACGTGACGATTCTGCCCGCGGGAGCGCGGCTCGACGGCGTAGTTGCGTTCGACACGGGTCCGGGGAATATGGTCATGGATGCGCTTGTCCCGCCCTTTGATCACGATGGGGAGCAAGCGCGATCGGGCAAGGTGAACGAAGTGCTGCTCGATCGGTTGCTGAGTGATCCGTACTACCATCGTCCGCCGCCGAAGAGCGCGGGCCGCGAGCAGTATGGCGCGGAGTTTGTCCGCGCGACGGGCATCAACATTTCGACGGCGTGCGAGTTGACGGCACGCACGATCGCGATGGGCGTGGGGCAGTTCGATGGAATCGGTGAGGTGATCGTCAGCGGCGGGGGCGCGCACAACGGGTATCTGCTGGAGCGGTTGCGGGCGCTGATTCCGGCTCGTATCGTAACGTCGGAGGAATACGGCTTCGATAGCGACGCGAAAGAGGCCGTGCTATTCGCGTTGATTGCGTACGAGCGGTGGCATGGGCGTCCGGCGAATGTGCCGTCGGCGACCGGCGCACGGACGGCGGTGTCGCTGGGGAAGATCAGCGCTTGACGTCGGTGCGTCCGGCGAGCGGGCGGATGGACACGGCGCCGCAGACGCCGACGCCGGT
>DAIDJK010000313.1 GCA_027450225.1 Bryobacterales bacterium
GCACCGCTGAATGCACCGCTTCCACGCCGGCCAGATCCGCAACCTGGTGCCTGCACGATGTCCCTGGCGCGACCAGCACGTCGCCCGTCTGCATTCCGCGCGCGGCGGGAAGCAGCTTGCGTTCGGCGATCGCCACCGACAGATCGTAATGTTCCTTCGCGTAGCCGAACGATCCAGCCATGCCGCAGCATCCAGCATCCAGATCCACCGGTTTCGCGCCCGGAATCCGGCCCATCAGCGCCATCGTCGACGCCAGCAGCCCCATGGACTTCTGGTGGCAGTGCCCATGCACCAGAACTCGCCCGTCCACCGGTTTCAACGCAAAATCGAGTCCGGCCGCATATTCATCGAACAGCCTGGCCTGGCGCGCCACAACTTCCGCGCGCTCCTGCGCTTCGCCCCGCAGCAGACCCGGCGCATCGTCGCGAATTACGGACAGGCAACTCGGCTCCAGAAACAGAATCGGCTCGCCGCGCTCGGCGATCGGGTACAGTCCTCCGATGGTCTTTTCCGCCTGGCGCCGCGCTTCTCTCAACAGACCCTGCGAAATCAGCGGACGCCCGCAGCATCCCGGCCGCACCACATTCACCGCGCATCCGCCGCGCTCGAGCACTTCGATCGCCGCCAGCCCGATTTCAGGATCGTAATGGTTCGTGAACGTGTCGTTGAATAAAGCCACGGGGGCGCCCGATCCACCGTTCGGCCGCGCGCTCTTCGCCAGCGTGTCCCGCCGCCATCGCGGCAGTCTTCTGCGCGCATCAATCCCGACGATCGCTTCATTCAACCGCCGCATCGCCGGATGGCCGGCGATGAAGTTGGCCATTCCCGCGAACCTGCTGCCCCACACTGCCGTTCGATGCACGTTCCCGAGCGCCTTCGCACGCACCGGCACGCCGTGCCTGTCGTAATAATCGGCCAGAAACTCGCTCTTGAACCGCGCCATGTCCACGTTCGCCGGGCACTCCGTCTTGCACGCGCGGCATTCGAGACAAAGATCGAGCGCCGCCATCACGGCCTCATCGCCCAGCCCGGTTTCATTCAGCTTGCCGGTCATCGCCGCGCGCAACGCGTTCGCGCGTCCCCGCGTGGAAGCCGATTCTTCGCGCGTCACCATATACGACGGGCACATTGTTCCTGCCAGCTTCTTCCGGCACGCGCCCACGCCGCTGCACATTTCCACCGCGCGCCCGAAGCCGCCATAGTCCGAATAGTCAAACCAGGTCCTCGGCTCCGGCGTGCGATACGCCGGCCCGAAACGCAAATTGGAAGTGATCGGCGGTGAATCCACAATCTTGCCGGGATTGAAAATGCCGTCCGGATCGAACACGCGCTTCACTTCGCGAAACGCAGCGTAAATCGCAGGCCCGAACATCCGCTCCATGAACGGCCCGCGCACCAGCCCGTCGCCGTGTTCGCCCGAAAGCGCCCCGCCGTATTCGAGCACCAGATCCGCCACCGCATTCGCGATCGCCTCGAACTGCGCCACCCCGTCGCGGGTCTTCAGGTTCACCACCGGCCGCACATGCAGACACCCGACCGACGCATGCGCATAAATTCCCGCCGAAGCGCCGTGCTCGCGCAGAATCCCAAGGAACCGTCCGATGTATTCGCTCAGCTTGTCCGGCGCAACCGCTGTGTCCTCCACGAACGAGATCGACTTCGCATCGCCCTTCATCGCGGTCGAAAGTCCCAGCGCCGCTTCCCGCAGACTCCAGACCTTCGCCTGATCCGCTGATTCACTAAACCCGTCATACCGGTACCCCAGCCCCCGCGCCCGCAGATCGCTTTCGAGCGCGGCCATGCGCAACGGCAGATCTCCCATTGAATCCGCGTAGAACTCTACGCACAATGTCGCCGCGGGATCACCCGGCATGTAGGTCTCGCGCACGCGGCTGAGCGCCACATTCTCGCGCGTATTGTCGAGGATCGATTTGTCCATCACCTCTATCGCCGAAGGAAGATGCGCCAGTATCGCGGGCGCCGCGGCGAGCGCCTCCAGCAGATCCGCGAAATGAAGCACCATCACGGCCTTGTGCTTCGGCAGCGGAACCAGCCGCAGCTTTGCTTCCAGCACAATCCCGAGCGTGCCTTCCGAGCCCACGATGATCTTCGCCAGATTCGCCGCGTCCGCGTTCACGAATTCATCCAGGTTGTACCCGCCCACGCGCCGAAGGATCTTCGGATACCGCCGGTCGATCTCCGCCGCATGTTCCCGCGCCAGCGCCAGCACCGTATCGCGGCATCGTTCAGCCAGCTCATTGCCCTTCACGCCCGCCGCATCGCAACCGAACTCCGCCACGGAGCCGTCCGAAAGCAGCACCGTCAGGCTCAGCACGTGGTCGATGGTCTTGCCGTACAGCACGCTGCGCGCGCCGGCGGAGTTGTTCGCGATCATGCCGCCGATCGTCGCCCGGCTCGCGGTCGAGATATCCGGCGCGAACCGCATCCCGAGCGGCGCCACCTGCGCGTTTAATTCATCGAGCACGATCCCCGGCTCAACGCGCACCCATCGCTCTTCCGCGTTCACCTCGATCAACCGGTTCAGATACTTCGACGTGTCGATCTGCAAGCCTTCGCCGATTGCCTGTCCCGCCTGTGAAGTGCCGCCGCCGCGCATGGTGACAGGGCAATGCAGACGCCGGCAGATGTTTACCGCCCGGACGATGTCACGCGTGGTTTTCGGAATCAGCACGCCCGCGGGCCGAATCTGATACACGCTTGCATCTGTCGAATAAAGTTCGCGAGACAGATCGTCGAACCGGACCTCGCCTTCAACAGCCCGCTCCAGTTCACTTCTCAGCGTCGCGCCCGAATCGATCTGCACCAGACTCATTGCAGGACCATGCTCATTGCAACCCCGCGCGCAATCGTTCGAGTCCACGCTCCAGATTCGCGCCCCCGCTGGCGAACGAAACCCGCAGCGTGCCCTCGCCCGCCCGCCCATAAGCCGAGCCATGAATCACCACCACGCCGTTCTCGCGCAGCAGCCGTTTGCGAACCTCATCCGACGGCTCGCCCAGCCCGCGCACATCGGCCATGGCGAAGAAGCCGCCTTCAGGCTCCAGCACGCCCACTCGCGGCAGCCCCGAAAGCGCGCCGATCACCTTTTCGCGCCGTCGCGTATACTCCGCGCGCATCTCGGCCACGCACTCCTGCGAATCCCTCAGCGCCGCCGCCGCCGCATCCTGAATGAACGTTGCCGGCCCGCGGCTCGATTGCGCCAGCACCATAAACATTGCATCGATCACCTCGCGCGGTCCCGCGCAATAGCCCACGCGCCAGCCCGTCATCGCGTATGTCTTCGAAAGGCTGTTGATATGGACGTACAGATCCCGAAGGTCCGGCCGCGCCGCAAGCGGCGATACGTGCCGCGCGCCGCCGTACGTGATCGCTTCGTAAATCTCGTCGCTCACCAGCATCACGTTGCGCGCGATGCAGAAATCCGCAATGCGGTCGATCTCCTCTGGCCGCAGCACGCTGCCCACCGGATTCCACGGCGTATTCAGGATCAGCAGCTTCGTCCGCGGCGAATGCGCCGCGTCCAGAGCATCGAAATCGATCGCAAACCGCCCGTCCACCACGCACGACCGCACGCTGCGAATCACGCCCCCGGTCAGCCGGATGGGCGACTGATACGCGTCGTAGATCGGATCGGGCAGCAGCACTTCGTCGCCATCGTTCAGCATCGCCGTCAGCACGGATTGAATGCCGAACGTTGCTCCGGTCGTAGCCAGGACCTCCGTCGCCGGATCGAACCGCAGCCCGTTGTCGCGCTCCAGTTTCGCCGCCACCGCCTCGCGAAACTTCTTCTCGCCGCGATTATCCGGATAGGTTGTCCTGCCTTCGCGCATCGCGCGTTCTGCCGCTTCAACGATATGTGGGGGCGTGCGAAAATCAGGCTCGCCGCGCATCAGCGAAACCAGCTCCGCGCCCTTCGCCTGCAGCTCACGCACTTCAGCCAGAACAGCGTTGACCGCCGTTGGACGCAAGCCTGCGATACGATCCGAGCGATGTGGCCTGGGCATCTTGAATGAAAGAACAACACGAGAATATCAGGGCGCCGAAACGAAAATCCGGCATCCCCACTCCCGCGCTCGTCCTCGATCTGGACGCCTTCGAGCGAAACCTGAACCGCATGGCTGGCGCCGTCACCCGCTCAGGCAAGCAGCTCCGCGCCCATGCGAAAGCGCATAAATGTCCGGAAATCGCGCGCCGCCAGATCGCTGCCGGCGCCATCGGCATGTGCGTCGCCACCGCCAACGAAGCCGGGATGCTGGCCAATGCCTCCATACCCGGCCTGCTCCTCACATCGCCCGTTGCCGATCCGATCAGGATGCAGCGCATCGCCGCGACAGGCGCCATGGTCGCCGTCGATCACGTCCGGCAGGTCGAATGGTACGCGCAAACCGGCGCCAGCCTCGACGCTGTTGTGGATATCGATGTAGGCGACCATCGCACCGGCGCATCGTCTCTCGAACAAGCTCTCGAAATCGCGCAGGCGATCGACCGCGCTCCGAACCTGACGCTCCGCGGCATCCAGGCCTACTCCGTCCGCGGCTCGCATGGCGGCGATCGCGAAGAACGCAGGCAAATCTCCGCGGCCGCATTCCAGATCGCCGCCGAAATCCGCGACGCCTTCCGCCGCTCCGGTCTCTGCTGCGACATCGTCTCCGGCGGCAGCACCGGAACCTGGGACATCGATCTCGCGCTGCCCATCGTAACCGAACTCCAGGCCGGCTCTTACGTCCTGATGGACCTCGCCTATCGCCGCCTCGGGCTCGATTTCGAGAACGCGCTTCACGTCCTCACCACTGTTGTCAGCGCGAATCACGCGGATTTCATCACCGTGGATGGCGGCTACAAAGCGTTCTCGACCGATCGCGGCTACGGCCCCGAGCCCTGCGATCTCCCCGGCGCGGGCTATCGCTGGGGCGGCGACGAATTCGGCTTCCTCGACGTGATGGACTGCTCACGGAAACCCCAACTCGGCGACCGCATCGAATTCATCCCGCCGCATTGCGATCCCACCGTGAACCTCTACCGCGCCATTTACGCCTGCCGCGGCGATGACGTCGAAGCCGTGTGGCCGGTCATGCAGATGCCATGAAACTCCCGCTGGGCATCTTCTTCGGGGTAACCGCAGCCATCGCACAATCGCCGCCCCGATTCGAAGTCGCTTCCATTCGCGCCTGCAAAGATGCGGCTCGGCTGCGGCATCGAGGCCAATCCGTGTTCAATCTGATCCCGCCTGCTTGCCCTTCATTGCCGCGGACTCGCCCAATCCGGTCCGCACCGTGACCTCCAGCTTGTCGCGCAGCGTGTTCATCATGATGCACCCACGATCGGCGATCTCCACCAGTTTCCCCAGCTCTTCGGGATCGCCGTGTTTCGCGGTGATCACCATTTCGACGCCGGTAA
>DAIDJK010000314.1 GCA_027450225.1 Bryobacterales bacterium
CTCATCGAGGTTGCGGACGCGCGCGCGAAGCAGATCGCTGAGCGCGACCATGCCTTCCAGTCTGCCGTGTTCATCGACCACCGGCATGCGCGTGAATCCGGTTTCCGCCATGCGCATAACGACGTTGCGCAATGGTTCATCACAACGGGCGACCACGGGAGTCCGCGCCACGGCGTCCAGCGAATCGGCGGAGTCCGATTCGGCGAACTTCATCAGGTCGTCCCGCGTGACCACTCCCTTGAGATTCCTCCCGGCGTCAACCAGCGGATAGAGGAATTGTCCACGCGGAGCGGGCTGATTCAGCGTCATCGCCCTGATTTCGGAAGCGGTGGAAAAGGCCGGAAGAACAACCACGTTGGTTCGCATCACTTCCTTCGCGAACAGGATTTCAAGCGGATCGATCGAATATTCGCGGCTGAGATGATAGCCGCGGCGGGCGATCTTCTCCGTGAGGATGGATCGCTTCAGAACAAGTACGGAGACCGTATACGACATCATTCCGGCGATGAGAAGGGGAAGAAGCACGCTGATGTCGTGAGTCAGCTCGAGCGCGAAGACAATGCCGGTGAGTGGAGCGCCCATGGCGCCGGCCAGCACGGCCGCCATGCTGACCAGAGGCCAGAAGCCGGCTCCGAAATGTGGCAGGAACATGCCTTCGACGCCTCCCAGCGCAGCGCCCATCATGAGGAGAGGAGCGAGCACGCCGCCGGATGTTCCGGACCCGAGAGCGACGATCCAAATGGTGGATTTCACGATGAGCACGCCTGCGATAACGGCGCGCGGCACGTCGCCCTGGAGCATCGCGCCGATGGTGTCGTAGCCGACGCCGAGGGCCTGCGGGAAGACGAGGCCGCCCAGACCGACCACGACGCCGCCCAGCGCCGGCCACCACATCCAGTGCACGGGAAGTTTGTGGAACAGGTCCTCGGTCGCGTACATACCCTTGGTGAGCGCGACCGAGAGCAGCCCCGCAAGAATTCCCGCGAGAACGCAGCCACCCAGGCCGGCAGGCCCCAGCAGGACGGTGTGAGCGGGAACCGGAAACAACGGGCCGAGCCCGAGCAGATAGCGGCGCGCCGCTCCGGCTGTTGCAGCCGCGAGAGCGACAGGCACCACGCTGCGCGGCTTGAACTCGAAAAGGAGCAGCTCAATGGCAAGCAGCATGGAAGCCACAGGCGCGGCGAATGTGGCGGACATGCCGGCCGCTGCGCCCGCCACCAGCAGCGTCTTCCGCTCCACGCTGCTCAGACGGAAAAGCTGGGCGATGATGGAGCCGAAGGCGCCGCCGGTCATGATGATCGGTCCTTCGGCGCCGAATGGTCCACCGGAGCCGATCGCGATGGCGGAGGAAACGGGCTTCAGAATCGCCAGACGCGGCTGAACCTTGCTGCCATTCAGCAGAATCGACTCGAGCGCTTCCGGGATTCCATGTCCGCGGATTCGCTCCGAACCGTAGCGTGCCATCACGCCGACGACGAGACCGCCCGCCACCGGGATCAGCACCGACAGCCAGCCGAGATGATTACCGGCAGGCGAAACCATGTTGAAGCCGATCCGCTGGTAATACAGAAGATTGGTGAAAAAGCCGATCAGACGAAGCAGCGCCCATGCGACGCCCGTGCTGAGGAGGCCTATGCCGACCGCCAGAATCGAAAGCAGCAGCATGCGGGGCGTAGCGGTGAAATCGCCCAGTTCTTCCGTTGTGCGGGCCGGCCTGCTCATGCGGCTGCTTTCCTTGCGTGCCGCAGCACCTTTTGCAGAACCCGCGCCAGCTCCGGGCCCGACTTTTCGAGCTCCTCGCGATGCGCGACCGACAGTTTTCGCAGAGCAGCGCACCCGGCGGGAGTGAGTTTGATGAGGACCTCACGGCGATCCTCTTCGCCCGGCTGCCGGCTGATGGCGCCGGTCCGCTCGAGGCGCTTTACCAGTTCGACGGCGCTGTGATGCTGGATATACATGCGCGAGGCGAGCTCGCGTATGGTCGGCCGAATGCCCTCGGGGAGCCCCTGGACCGTCAGGAGCAACTGGTGCTGCTGCGGTTCGATGCCGTGCTCCCGCGCCGTGGCTTCACTGAAATACAGAAAACGCCGTATCTGCCTGCGGAACTCGGCCAGATCACGGTACTGCTCGGGAGCAAGATCCTCGTCCATTCATTTGTATCGTAACACGATACAAATGGCGGCCAGCATTCCCGGCGCTGTCTCTGGAACGTCGCGGACGAGTTCCTGGCGCCCTGACCGGAAGCGCGCTCCGAACACCACCATGTTGGGCTTCCCAGGTCCCGCTGACGCCGGGAATCACCACGCCGCCGGGAAAAATTGCCGCATTCTGAACTACAGCAGTCGCGGGCTGCGGCGCAGCCGGTGATTCCGATTTCTTTTCGGAAAAAGGGCTTGACCCTGACGCTACGTCAGGGTTGAGGATGGTCCTCGGGACGGATGTACAACGCAAGGCAGTTCTCACGGATGTGCGGGGTGACGGTGCGGGCGCTGCACCATTACGACCGCATCGGTCTGCTCCGGCCACGCCGCACCTCCGCGGGATATCGCGTTTATGAAGACCGCGATGTCGAGCGCCTGGAGCAGATTGTCGCGTTGAAATCGCTGGGCGCGCCACTTGCGAAGATTCGCGAAATGCTGGACACGCATCCGCTCGGGCTTGCCGATGCGCTTCGTGCGCAGCGTCGCGTGCTGGAAGAACGCCGCCGCGCGCTGGGACGGGCGATTCGCGCAATTCTGGCGGCGGAACGATATGTAAAATCCGGCGGCGCGAATCGAAGCGCCGCGTTGAAGAAAGTGATGGAGACGATTCAAATGGAAAAGCAGACAGAATGGACGAACCAGTATTACGGTGACGAAGCACGGGAGAAAATCGAGGCCGGAAAAGGCCGATGGTCGCCCGAGCTGCAGGAGCGCGTCAGCCGCCAGTGGACCGACCTGATTGCCGAAGTTCAGGCATCGCTCGGCGAAGATCCGGCGGGCCCGAAGGCGCAAATGCTCGCATCGCGGTGGATGGGTCTGGTGAACGAATTCACCGGCGGCGACGCAGATATTCAGGCCGGTCTCGGACGGATGTGGGCGGATCGCGCGAACTGGCCCGCGGACGTGAACGCCAAAGCTCCGGCGATCCGTCCGGAGGTCTGGCGATTCATTCAGGACGCGATGGCCGCGGCAAAACGGTAATCCTGCCACGGCTGTATTCACGCCGTTCGCGATTCGGAGTACATTGTTAATCGCGGAGCATACGGCGTGATCAGCATCGTCACCATCGAACGCGAATTCGGGGCTGGCGCCCCGGCTATCGGAAAGGCGCTCGCCGACCGGTTGGGATTCAAGCTGTGGGATCCCGAGATCACCGACGAAATCGCGCGCCGTCTGAAATGCAAGGCCAAGGCGATCGACGATCACGGAGAGAAGCTGGATTCCGTCTTCTACCGGCTGATGAAAGCCTTCATGCGGGGCAGTTTCGAGGCCCAGATCGAAACCGCGGGCCTCGAAGCGCTCGATGCCGACCGGCTGGCGCAGATGTTCGAGCAGGTGATCGTCGAAATCGGAAACAGTGGGAAGTGCGTGATCATCGGCCGCGGCGCGCCGTGGTTCCTGCGCGATCGGGATGATGCTTTCCACGTCTTCCTGTTCGCTCCGTACGAGGAGAAGTTTCGCCGGGTTCTCGCCATGGGCAAGTCGGAAGCCGAAACCGAGCACCTGCTGGAAACAGTGGATCGCGAGCGCGCCGCCTTCGTTCGCAAGTACCACCAGAAAGAGTGGCCGAGCCGCCATCTTTATGACATGATGCTCAACGTGAAACACGGGGATGAAATCGTGGTGGAATCCGTTCTTGCGATGATCGAAGCGCGGAATCGCATTCCCGCTACCATGCACGCCTGATCGGGGAACAGATCAAATGGAAAACATGATCGGCGCCTACGGCGAATGGGCCGCGGGGCTTGTACCGGACCCGCCGGCGCTCTCGTTCCGCCGCCCCGAATTTCACGATCTCGACGCGTGGCGCGCACGGGCCCGGAGCCGCTACATCGAGGCCTTGCTGCAGCCGCCGTCCGGGGGTGTTCCCGCGCCGGATATCCAGCACCGCATTTCCTTCGATGGCCTCGACATTGAGCAGATGTTCTGGCAGCTGCCGTACGGGCCCCCGACCGAAGCGCTGGTTTTGAAGCCGGCCGGAGCGAGCGGGCGCCTGCCGGCCGTTATAGGCCTGCACGATCACGGCGGCAACAAGTATTTCGGCCTGCGGAAGATCACCAGGATCAACAACGATCCGCATCCGCTGATCATCGCTCATCAGCAACAGTATTACGGCGGCGTGGCGTGGGCGAATGAACTGGCGAAGCGCGGCTATGTGGTGCTGGTGAACGACGCATTCACGTTTGGAAGCCGCAGGGTGCGGCTGGCGGATGTCCCGGCGCGTATCCGCGACAACGCCGTCGAAACCAATCCCGAATCGCCCGAAGAGATCAAAAAATACAACCAGTTCGCCGGCCAGCACGAGCACATCATGGCCAAGAGCCTGTTCTGCGCCGGAACCACCTGGCCCGGCGTCTTCACGGGTGAAGACCAGCGCGCGCTGGATTATCTGTGCTCCCGGCCGGACGTGGACACTTCGCGCATTGGCGTTTGCGGGCTTTCGGGCGGTGGGCTGCGGACCGTGTACCTGACCGGCCTCGACGCGCGTATTCGCTGCTCCTGCTGCGCGGGCATGATGACGACCTGGCGCGATTATCTTCTGAACAAATCGGCGAATCATACGTGGATGGTTTACATCCCCGGCCTGCCGCGCGACCTCGATTACCCGGAGATTTTCGGTCTGAACGCGCCAAACGCCCTGATGGTGCTCAACAATCACGAAGACGGGTTGTTCACTGTGCCGGAGATGCAGCGCGCCGACGAGATTCTCGGGGCTGTCTACCGAAAGGCGGGACACCCGGAACGATACCGGATGAAGTTCTATCCCGGGCCCCACAAATTCGACCGCGACATGCAGGCCGATGCGTTCGCCTGGTTCGATCGGTGGCTGAAGAGCTAAGTCCAGTAATCGGCCGAGCCGATATCGAGCCAGCCATGGTCGTCTTCCGAGAGTTGAAACTGAAACTCGGGAGAGAACTGGAAGCGCTTCGTCCGGTTCAGCAGAAGGACCGGCTTTTCACCGAGAATGCGAAATCCGGCTTTGGCCGCAGCGCCCCGGCTCATCTCGCCTGAGCCGCTGGCGACCAGTTCGGCGGCGCCTGGACTCTTCGCGGCCGTCCGCCTCGCGAGCGAGTAAGCCGCGTGGAACGCTTCGGCGGCCGGGTTCTGCAACCAGATCCCAACGATCCGCGCCTGATGGCGAACCACGGAAAGCACGAAGAAGCCTTCCTGCGCGCCGGAACCCGATTCGATCGTATGCAGGCTGAATGTCGCGCCGGGGCAGCGCAGCAGGTATTCGAAGAACGCGGGCGGGCGCGGGGCGAAATGGGAAGCCCCCGGGCTGGAGGCGAGCCAGCCCGCGTCGATCCCGGCCGGGTCCAGGGGGCGCGCACGGAATCCGTGAACGGAGCCGTCGCCACTCATGGCCATCAGGGTGTTCCGGGCGAGCCGGGGCGCTAGCTTCCAGTTCCGTCTCTGGTGGGTGAGGATCTGCAGCAATGGGCGCAACGGACGGGCCGCGGTCCACGCGCTGCCAATCCCTTCGAATCCGAACGCGGGGAGCACCTTCAGCGTCGCTTCCGATCCGCCGATGGCGAGAATGAAGTCGAAAAGTTCGGCGAGTTTCTTCACCAGCGTCAGCCCCGCGCCCGGTGTATCCTCCGCCGCTGCCCAGTCGATCATGTGGACGCCGCGAATCGCGTCCCGGCCTGCGCCGAACACCATCGGGCAAAGTCCCGCGAACGCCACGAATCGCCCGTTTTTTTCCAGCACGTATGCCCGCGGCTCCGTCCAGTCGCCGCGAGGAGCCCAGTATTTCCACTCCATCAGCGCGGGGTTCAGAAACGGCGCATCCGGCGCGGTATGGAACGCGGCGGAAAGCAGGGCGGAGATGCCGGGGAGGTCGGCGGGAACGGCTGGCCGGAGAATCGAGCGGGCGGCGGAAGTCATGAGCGCGGAACCGGCAATTCAAGTATGCCGTGCGGGGTTGCCGGGCGCTGCTAACATCGGAAAAACATGATTCAGACGTTATTCGGCTCGGTCGAGCAGGAGCCGACGCTTCTCGAAAAACTGAAAAGCGGGGTACAGAAAACACGCGAGGGCCTGGTTTCGCGCATCGAAGACGTTCTTTCGGGCAAAAAAGCGATCGATGCCGATCTGCTCGAAGAACTTGAATTTACCCTCATCAGCGCCGATATCGGCGTCGCGACAACGGAGGAGATTCTCGAGCGCATTCGCGAGCGAGTGGACCGCAAACTGGTGGGCAATGCGGATGAACTTCGCGGTCTGATCCGCGAATATCTTCTCGAAATACTGGTGGCGAACGAGAGGCCTCTGGCCTATGTGGAGCAGCCGCCGGCCGTCATCATGGTTGTCGGCGTGAACGGGGCGGGGAAGACCACCACCATCGGCAAACTCGCGGCGCACTTCAAAAGCGACGGCCACACCGTACTGATGTGCGCCGCCGACACGTTCCGTGCTGCGGCCATCGAACAACTGGAGGTCTGGGGCGAACGAACCGAGACCACGGTGATCCGCCAGAAACAGGGCGCAGACCCGAGCGCCGTCGTCTTCGACGCGCTGCAGGCTGCGAAATCGCGCGCGACCGATTACGTGATCGTCGATACCGCGGGCCGTCTGCAGACGAAAACCAATCTCATGGCGGAACTCGAAAAAATGCGCCGAACCGCGGCCCGCGTAATCCCCGATGCGCCGCATGAGGTTTTGCTTGTGCTCGACGCCACCACCGGACAGAACGGGCTCGAAC
>DAIDJK010000315.1 GCA_027450225.1 Bryobacterales bacterium
ACGCCGGATCTCCCGACCATCTACGACGTCCTCACGGGCGATAAGCCGATCGACGAGGCCATCCGGCCGAGCGGCCTCGAGGGCCTCGATATTCTTCCCGCCGACAAAAACCTGATCGGCGTGAACCTCGAACTGGTCAGCGTCAAAGATCGGGAATCCATCCTCCGCAAGCAGATCGCCCGCGTGAGAGAAAAGTACCGGTATATTCTGATCGACTGCCCGCCCGCGCTCGACCTGCTTACCCTCAACGCCCTGATGGCGTCGGACGCCGCGCTGGTTCCCATTCAGTGCGAATTCTTTGCGCTCGAGGGTGTTTCCGAGCTGATGGACACGATCGACCGCGTCCGCGATTCCTTCGGCCACCCCATCGATATCGAAGGAATCCTCCTGACGATGTACGACGACCGAACCAACCTGACCCGCCAGGTGGCGGCCGATCTGCGGGAATTTTTCGGCAACGAAGTATTGAAAACGGTGATTCCGCGCAACATCCGCCTCGCGGAAGCTCCCAGCCACGGCAAATCGATTCTCGCGTACGATCCTGGCTCCCGGGGATCCGAGGCTTACATTCAGCTCGCCAAAGAAGTTTTGACCAATGACCAGAAGCGACTCGCGAAAAGCGCTCGGTAAGGGCCTTCATTCACTCCTCCCGCACCGGGGAGAGAAAGCCGCGGCGGGTGAAGCGGCGGCGCCGTCACCCGAAGTTCCGGGCGAACGGATCCTCAAAGTACCGATCGGCCACGTCCAACCGAATCCCAACCAGCCGCGGTCGGAATTTGACGAGAACGCCCTCGCGGACCTCGCGCACTCCATCGGACGGGACGGCATCCTTCAGCCCATCGTGGCGCGGCGGACGGCGGCGGAACGCTTCGAAATCATCGCGGGCGAACGCCGGTGGCGAGCCGCGCAGCAGGCCGGGCTCAGCCACGTTCCGCTCATCCTGCATGATGCCGATGAACACCGCTCGCTCGAACTGGCGCTGGTCGAGAACATCCAGCGCGAGGACCTGAATCCGATCGAACTCGCCCATGCTTTCAACCGAATGGCCGAACTGGGCATGAGCCACGAAGAGATCGGCTCGAAAACCGGCAAGGACCGCGCCACCATCAGCAACTCGCTGCGGCTGCTGCAGTTGACCGAGGAAGTTCAGGGCATGCTGGCGTCGCGTCGGCTTTCCGCCGGCCATGCGCGGGCGCTGCTGAAGGTGGAAGACGCCGAGGCGCAGATCGAACTGGCGCGCCGCATCATCGGCGAAGGGTGGTCCGTGCGGCAGGTGGAGGATTTCACGCGTCCGCTGGTGGTGGGGCGTCCCGGCAGGCCGGACGCGGAAGCCGGTCCCGCGAGCCGCCGCCAGTCCGATCCGAATGTCCGGGCCGCCGAAGAAGAGCTGCAGGAGGCCCTCGGCACCAAAGTCCGGATCATCCCGAAGGGACGGGGCAAAGGGCAGATCGAAATCGAATACTATTCGGACGAGGATCTGCAGCGGCTGTACGAGCTGATTGCCGCGCGCCAGAACTGAAGCGCCAGGCCTCAGGACAGCATTTTCAGGATTTCCGCCAGCTGCTGCCGGATCTCGGGCAGGGGATTCCGCGCCGGGAAGAGTTCACCCTGCCCGGCCTTCGCCGGCTGCGCCGGAGCTGCGGGCCGCTTCTCGTTCAATGCCAGGCGCGCACCCTCAATGGTGAATTTGCGGTCGTAGAGCAGATGCCTGATGCGCAGCAGCAGTTCCACCTCGCGGCGGCGGAACATGCGCTGCCCGCTGGACGATTTGCGGGGTGAAAGACCGGGGAACTCCGATTCCCAATACCGGAGCACGTGCGGCTCGACGCCCACGATATGGCTCACCTCTCCGATCCGGAAATAGAGCTTCTCCGGGATGGAGTCGATGCCGGGAATCGCCGCCAGTTCGTCCATGGGTTTTGTTGCGTAACACGGCGGCCCGGCGGCCGGCCTTGCGCAAAACAGATCCGAATCGCCGGGTTTCCGTCTCAGATCATTTTCGCGCTACTGCGCCCGCGGCGCGACTCGCGCGTTGCGGCGAGGCGGTGGACCAGCCGAATCGGCGGTCAGACCGGAGCGCAGGACAGGCGAAAACTGGAATTTTAGTGATCCGGCTGATTGCCGTCTGCAGCATCCTGCGAAACGGCGGGTTCTTCGCCGGGCGCCGCGAGCGTCTCGCCACGCTCCCGGACCGGCGTGGTCACGAAGCGGTAGCCGATGCGCGGCTCGGTCTGGATAAAGGACCGCTTGTCGCCGGGGGGCTCGATTTTCTTCCGAAGCTGGTTGATGAAGACCCGCAGATACTCCACCTGGTCGCCATGCTCCGGGCCCCAGATGGCCTGCAGCAGGCGCTTGTGGGGCACCGGCCGGTTCGCGTGCGCGACGAGATAACGCAGAATGTCGAACTCGGTTGGCGTCAACCGCACCTGACGGCCGCCCGCAATCACGCGCCGCTCCACGAAGTTGATTTCCAGATCCGGAACCGAGAGCTGCTGCGGCATGGTGCTGGACGCGTAGCCGGTGCGGCGCAGCGCCGCCCGCATGCGCGCCATCAGTTCTTCGATGCTGAACGGCTTGGACACGAAATCGTCCGCGCCGGCGTCGAGCGCCTCCACCTTGTCGGAATGCTGATCCCGGACCGACACCACGATGATCGGGACATCCCAGCCCGCCCGGATGGCCCTGCACGCATCGAGACCGCCCATACCAGGCATGTTCAGGTCGAGCAAAACGACATCCACAGTGTTGCGCCGGAGGATATCGAGGCCCTCCTCTCCGCTTTGCGCGTCCAGAATGGTTGCGCCATGCCCGGACAGCGCAGCCCGGAGTACCCGCCGGATCTGGGCTTCGTCGTCAATCAGAAGGATTGTGCGGTTTTGAAACATCGTTCACTGGGCCAGCCGCAGGGAGAAGAAAGCGGAAGCACACTCCATCTGCCCTGTCATCAAGCCGAATCGATCCCCGGTGCGCTTCCGCGATCGACTTTGCGATCGCCAGTCCGAGCCCGCTTCCCTCGGTACGGCTCCGATCCAGAGCGCCTCGATAAAATTTATCAAAAATCCTGCGTTTCTCGTAATCAGGAATTCGTAAACCCTCATTTTGCACGGCTAATTCGATGGCGCCGCCCGCCGCGCGCGCCTCGATCCGGATGAGTGCGCCTGGCGACGAGTACTTCCAGGCGTTCGAGACCACCTGCAGCAGCATCAGTTCCAGGAGGAAGCGGTCACCCGCCACTGGCGGCAGGTCATCCGGGATATCCAGCTCGAGCCGGCGGCGGTTCAGGTTGGCCGAAAGACGGCTCGTCACGGCTGCGACAATACTCGAGACGCTCCACGGGTCCTGCGGAACCTTGTCCAGTTCTTCCACCCGCGCCAGGGCAAGCGATTCCCGGATCAGGCCTTCGAGGCGGTCTGCCTCCTCGTCGATAATCGCGATCAGCTCGCGGTCCGGCTCGAAAATCGCGGCAGAGGAGGCCCGCAAAGCCGAGGCCGCCGCCTTGATGGAGGTGAGCGGCGTGCGGAAATCGTGGGCGACGGCGTTCAGAATCGTGGTGCGCAGCTCTTCGCCGCGCTGCACGGCATCGCGCCGGGAGTGCTCCTCAAAACCGTGCGCCCGGTCGAGCACCAGGCCCAGCAGACTCGCGACCGCGCAGCGCACCTCGTTCGAGAGCGCCGCCCCGTATATCTCGACCGCGGCTTCCGGGATGCCGCAATCGATCGGCAGCCGGACGGGCGGCGCATCCGGCGGTAATCCCTGGTCCCCGGCGGGAGTATCCCGGTGGAACTCCACGGTCTCTCCGGCCCCGAGCCGCAGCACCACGCGGGACGCGGCAAACACTTCGCCGAGCCCGTTCACCACGCTCCGCGCCGTATCGCTCACAGCCCGCGCGCCCAGCAGAATCCGGCTGAACTGCTGCACGCGTTCGATTTCGCGCCGCCTTCGTTCAGCCTCGTCGGCCCGCCGCTGCGCGCGGATGGAAAGCTCGCTCCCGGTGAGCGCGGTCACCAGAAGCGCCAGCAGCATCAGCCCCGCCATGGGCGCGGTGACGCGCGCAAGGTTTGGAGCTTCGAGGAAGTAGTAACTAAGGCTCACCGTGGCCGTAACGGCGGAGACGATGGCCACCAGCCGGTCGCGAGTGGTGGAGAGCGCGAGTATGCCCAGAATCAGAATGAGGGCCGCGGTGGTGCGGTTCAGGCCGGCGGCGGCGCACGCCAGGCTGGCCAGCCACATGATGGCGGCCGCGGCGGACATCCAAAGCAGCCGTTTCCATCGCCGCACCGGCCGCATCCAGGAGACGGGCTGAGCCGGACTGGCGCTGGCGACGCCCGTTCCCGCGAAGGTAAACATTTGCGGTTCGCTCCTCACAGATGATAATCGACCTGCCGGTGGCTAAAATGATGGGAATGCTCATCCGGGATGCTCTGGCGACCGGCAGGCCATCGATTTCCTTCGAATTCTTTCCACCGAAGACCGATGAAGCCGCCGCGCAGCTGAGCCGCACCATCGCCGACCTCGCGCCGCTGTGCCCCACGTTCGTGTCCGTCACCTGGGGCGCAGGGGGCTCTACGCGCGAGAAGACCATCGACGTGGTGACGCGCATTAAAGAGGATACGGGAATCGAGGCGATGGCGCACCTCACCTGCGCGGGCGCCACGAAGGACGAGATCGGCGCCGTGCTGGACCGGCTGAATGCCTCGGGAGTTCACAACGTGCTCGCCCTGCGCGGCGATCCGCCGAAAGGCCAGCAAATCTTTACTCCTGTAGAGGGAGGATTCCGCTTCGCAAACGAGCTGGTGGCCTTCATTCGGGAGCGGCACGGAGGAGTGATGTCGGTGGGAGGGGCCGCGTATCCGGAAAAGCACATCGAATGCGGCAACCCGGCGGTGGATTTGCAAAACCTGCGGCGCAAGGTGGATTCCGGTCTGGACTTCGTGATCACGCAGCTTTTTTTCGACAATCGTCATTACTGGGAGTTCGTGGAGCGGGCGCGCGCCTGCGGGATCACCGCGCCCATCATTCCGGGCATCATGCCGATCACGAACGCCGCGCAGGTGGAGCGGTTCACCATCTCCTGCGGCGCGGAACTGCCGTTCAAACTGGCGGCCGAACTCGACCGGCGGCGCAACGATGCCCGCGCGGTGATGCGGCTTGGGGTGGCCCACGCCACTTCGCAGGCCATCGATCTGCTCACCGGCGGCGCTCCTGGAATTCATTTCTACACGCTCAACCGCAGCACGGCGACGCGCGATATTTTCAGCGCGCTCCGCTCCATCGGGCTGGTGGGGTGCGGAAATGCGGATGCCGCGCCGAACTGATCGGCGGAACGAATCTCCGCTCCGGCGCGACTAACCTAAAATAAGATCTTCAGGTCCCGCATGTTTCGCAACAGGTTTTCGCGTTTCGACAAAACAGCGGTGCGCGTGTGCGCACTCGCCGCATTCGGCCTCGCCGGCATCATCACCGTAAGGGCGCTGGCCCAGGCGCCGATTCGCGTGTCCATCAACGAAGTGATCGTGCCCGTCACCGTCACCGACGACAAGGGCCGCTTCCTTTCCGATCTCACCCAAAACGATTTCCGCCTCTACGACGAGGGCAAGGAACAGAAGATCGACTATTTCAGCCACGATTCGAAGCAGCCCGTGGTGATCGGTTTCCTGCTCGACATGAGCAATGGGATGAAGATCCACTGGGACAAATACAAGGAAGCCGCCACGGAGCTGATGCTGAACCTGCTGCCGGGCGACAAGCGCTTCGAAGGCTACCTGATCACCTATGGCAACGAGCCGGAGCTGGTGTCGGACACCAATTTCGACTCCGAGAAGATGGTGGAAAAGCTCTCGAAGATGAAGCCGGCCGGCGGCTCCGCGCTGTTCGACGCCATTTATATGGCCTGCACCAGCCGCAAAACCATTTCGGGCGAACCCTATGAGCCGCGGCGCGTGGTGATCATCATCGGCGACGGCCACGATACGGCGAGCAAGCGGAGCCTGAAGGAAGTGGAGGAGATCGCGCAGCGCAATCTGGTGACGATCTACGCCATGAGCACGCAGGCGTTCGGCTTCCGCAGCGAAGGCGCGGAAGATCTGGAGGAACTGGCCACGTCGAGCGGCGGCCGCGTGGTAATTCCGCTGACCAACATTTATAAAGACGTTTCGGGATATATTTCGAATCCGCAGGACGCGGGCAATTACGCGATTACGGTGGGAACCGGCGCCTATACGGCGGAGGTATCGAGCGCGATTTTCCGCGCCGTAGCCGATATTTCGGGCGAAATAACCACGCAATATGTTTTGCGCTACGTGCCGGACATCGACCCGAAGACTGACTCGAAGGCATACCGCAAAATTCGCGTCGCGGTGGATCTGCCGAACGTGACAGTCCGTTACCGGCAGGGGTATTACCCGGCGGTGCTGGAAAAATAAGAGCGCACAGTGCGCCACCTGGGCGCGCGTTGTGCGCGGTACAAAAAAAGGCCCGTTACCGGCAGGGGTATTATCCCGCGGTGCTGGAGAAATAAGAGCGCACAGTGCGGTACTCGCGGTACAGGAACCAGGCGTCTTGCGCGCTGGAACCCGCTGTGACACTGTAATTACATGCCCGCCGCCGTCATCTCGATCGGATCGAAACGACGGGCCACGTGGTCGCTGCTTGAAATCCAGCTGCCGGGCCGCGCGCCGGAGCCGCTGGGTATTCTTCTGGCCGACGATCAGACCGACTCGCTCATCGTTCGTCTGCGACCGGCATCGGAAATCGAAGACCTCGAGGAACAGGAAGTCGATATCGTCGATGCCCTTGCCGCGGACCTCGAGCAGAAAGCGCGCGAATCGGGCGCGCGTTCTCTCATCGATTTCTTCGAAGACTCGCTTTCCAATTTCCTGCTGATCCGGGATCGGAATACCTTCGCGTATTCCGGCGACCCCGGCAAGGCGGCGGATGAGATTTTCGCCGAATTTGTCGGGCATCCGGAAGAAAATGTACGCCAGTTCGAGACGCATCTGCCGGTTTACAGCCTGCGGGCCGCGGCCACGCGTTTCGGCGAATCGATGGAGGTAGAGCCGGAGCGCTGGATTCGGGTACGCCCCGGGCTGCGGCTGAACGAGTCGATGTTCGTGGCGCATGTGGTGGGCCGCTCCATGGAGCCGAAGATTCCGGATGGCAGCCTGTGCGTGTTTCGAATCTGGGGCGGCGGCACCAAGCAGGGGCTGCTGCTGCTGATCGAGATGTACGGGGAAGCCGATTATGGCGCGCGCTACACCATCAAGCGCTACCGGCGGACCGGCGAGGGCGAAGACCGGCGCGTGATTCTCGAACCGCTCAACCCCGAGTTCCAGGCGTTCGAGGTGGAAGAAGACGGCGGCTTCCGCGTGATCGCCGAACTTGTTGAGGTCCTGCCCGACTGATCCCGGCGGCCGCGTTCCGGAAACGTCTGCTGAGCTGGTACGGCTCCGCGAAACGCGATCTGCCGTGGCGCCGCAGCACGGATTTCTATCCGGTGTGGCTCTCGGAGATCATGCTGCAGCAGACGCGCGTCGAAGCCGTCATCCCCTATTTCGAACGGTTCCTCGCGCAGTTTCCTGACGCGCC
>DAIDJK010000316.1 GCA_027450225.1 Bryobacterales bacterium
GAAAAGAGCCGGTTCAGGGTCAAGGCAAAACAAAGATAACACGCAGTTTTGGCGTGTTTATCTCAAACCGGGCGGAGGATCGGGCCCTGATTGTTTCGCTCGTTACACACCCAGGCCCCGGTTGTGCGAAAGCTTGCGTTAGTGGGCGCGTGATACAGCCGCCGCAATCAGCGTCCGCGGGTCCGATTGGAAGTCCGTGAGAAGTTCATAGCCGGTTTGCGTGACGGCCACTACATCGCAATGCCGCGACCCGCCGAAGTCTTCGCTGTACGCGGCGGGCTCGACGTTGAACACCATGCCAGATTCGAAAACATCAGGCGAGGCGGGGTGGATCCTCGGGCGGGCATTGTGATCGATGGCGGCAAAACCCACGCCGTGACCTGTCGCATGCTTGAATTCTCTTTCGAATCCGTGCTGCTTCATCACATTGCGCGCGGCCAGATCGACGTCGCGCGCCTGCGCGCCCGGCCGGATGCGATCAAGCGCCGCAAGACGCGCTTCGGCGATGGCGGTCTGCACGCGCTTTTTTTCCGCGTCCGGTTCGCCAAGCACCCAGGTGCGCGTGATGTCGGTCCAGAAGCCATTGAGCCAGGAGTTGCAGTGCACCAGAACGAAATCCCCGGATTCGAGCGAGCGCGTGCCGGACATCGCAAAGGCCCCCGACGCGCGCATTGCGTTGGAGCCGGACATGCAGCTCACGTGGCCTCCGCTTCGCTTCATCGGGCTCAGCCCGTCACGGAATCTGGCCGCTACGAAGAGTTCAGATCGGCCCCGCTCGATGCTGCTTTGCCCCTCTTCGAAAGCATCGCCCGCGATACGGCACGCCTCACGGACGCTGACGAGCTCGTCGGGCGTTAGCGCGGCGCGCAAGCGGGCCAGCATATCGTCGGCGGCAATGAGTGAGCCGGAGGCGAATGCATCTTCGAGTACTTCGAAGATGCCATCCCCGAAGAAATGCATGGAAACATAGCTGGCGGGCTCGAACGCGCCGCCACTTTCGTAAGCCACGATGGCGTTTTCAATACCGAGTTCGCGCACGGCGGTTTCGACTTTGGGGCCGATGATCTCGGGCAGAGTTCTGAGGTCTGACAGCGACCCGGCTTCGAAGGTGGTGATTTGCGTGAGTCCGGCGCGGCGCGCGAGGTCTTCTTCATCCGAGGGCGCAATCAACTGCATGCGGCCGTCACGCGTGAAGATCGCGAGCGAGTTGCCGATAACGGGCCAATAGCCCGTCATCATGACGATGTTGCAGGGTAATCCACAAATGATGGCGTCGGCATCGTTGGCGCGAAGTTCATCAGCGATGCGCGCGAGCCTTTCCGGATCGGGCAAAGTTCGTGCTCCTGCCCCGACTTTCGCACGACCAGGAATCGGCCTAGGCGTTCTGCTGTGCGAAATCGATCAAAGCCTGAGCGCGGCGCCTGCGGTCACACGCGGCGCTGCGAATATGAATTCCCGGCTCGATGCCATGCGGCGGCCGTGAATACCTCCACACGGCCTCCGGCTTCGGATGCCATTGTGGCGGCGCGTTCCAGCGTGAGGAGCAAACGGCGGGCCTCTTCGCCGGTGGCGGCCCGCACGGCCCGCTGGATCTCTTCCTTCAGCGCCGCTGGTTCAAGCGACACGGCGTCGTCATCAACGAAACTCAGAGCGGAAAGATTACGAAGCTGCGGGATCATCGGATCGAAGCGGGTAGAGGCGCGCCACTTCTCGAAGCGTTCGGGCGAGACGCCGAGAGCGGCGAACAAATCGCCCCGGGCATCACTGCTGAAGAGATCGACAATCGTGCAATAGACGTGATCGCGATCTTCCGTGACCACCGCGATCGCGAAATCCATGCCGGATGAATCGGTACTACCGCCGGCCGCCGGCCTTCGGTTCTGTTTCGGCCTGATCGTCGCGCAGCGCGCTGCGATCCTTCCACGCCGCCTTCAGGTAATCGCGATTCATGCGTGAGATGACCTCAATCCGAATCTCCTTCGGACAGACGGCCTCGCATTCACCGATGTTCGTGCAGCTGCCGAACAACTCGCGGTTATACTGGGCCACCATTGCGAGAGCGCGGCGCGAACGCTCCGGCTGGCCTTGCGGGAGCAGTCCAAGGTGGGAAATCTTCGCCCCGGTGAACAACGCCGCCGAGGCGTTCGGGCATGCTGCGACACATGCGCCGCATCCGATACAGGCCGCCGCATCCATGGCGCGGTCCGCATCCGTCTTGGGCACAGGCAGGGCATTCGCGTCGGGAGCGCTTCCCGTATGGGCCGTGATGTATCCGCCCGCCGAAATGATGCGATCGAAAGCGCCGCGGTCCACGACGAGATCCTTGATCACGGGGAACGCCCGCGCGCGCCAGGGCTCGAGATACAACTCGTCCCCATCCTTGAAGTGGCGCATGTGGAGCTGGCACACCGTGGTGCCGCGCTGCGGGCCGTGCGCGATGCCGTTTATCATGAAACCGCACGATCCGCATATGCCTTCCCGGCAATCGTGCTCGAACGCAATGGGCTCGCTGCCCTGGGTGATCAGGTTTTCGTTGACCACGTCCATCATTTCGAGGAAAGACATGTCGGGATTGACATCGTTCGCCTCATACCGCTCCATGCGGCCCTTCTCCGAAGCGTTCTTCTGTCGCCACACATGCAGGATCAGGTTCATGGCTGGCTTACTTGTAGCTCCGTTGCGCCGGATGCACGTAATTGAATTCGAGCGGTTCGCGGTGGAGCTCAGGGGAGGTGTTCGGGCCCTTGTACTCCCACGCGGCGACGTACTGATAATGCGCATCGTCGCGCAGCGCTTCCCCGTCTTCGGTTTGAAACTCTTCGCGGAAGTGGCCGCCACAGCTTTCATTGCGATGCAGCGCGTCGATGCACATGAGCTCGCCTAATTCCAGGAAGTCCGCCACGCGGCCGGCGCTCTCGAGCTGCTGATTGAGATCGCCCTCCGAGCCAGGCACATTCACGTTCCGCCAGTATTCTTCGCGCAGATTGCGAATTGCGCCAATGGCGTGCTCGAGCCCTTCCGCGTTGCGGGACATGCCGCAGTAATCCCACATGATCCGGCCCAACTCGCGATGGAACGAAGCGACGGTACGCTTGCCCCTGACGGAGAGCAGGCGCTTCAGCCGGTCTTCCACATCGGTGGTCACGGCCTGAAATCCGGGAGAGGCCGCGTCTACTTTATCGAGCTTGTTCGAGGCGAGATAGTTGCCGAGCGTGTACGGGATGACGAAGTATCCGTCTGAAAGGCCCTGCATCAGCGCGCTCGCGCCCAGACGATTGGCCCCGTGGTCGGAGAAGTTCGCTTCGCCCAGAACGAACAGGCCGGGGATGGTGCTCATCAGCTGGTAATCCACCCACAGACCGCCCATCGTGTAGTGAATGGCGGGGAAAATGCGCATTGGCGTTACGTAGGGGTTATCGCCCGTAATGCGTTCGTACATCTCGAACAGGTTGCCGTACCGTTCTTCGATGACATGACGGCCCAGCCGTTTGATGGCGTCGCCGAAATCGAGATAGACGCCCAGACCGGTTTCCCCCACGCCACGGCCTTCGTCGCAGACGGCCTTGGCCGCGCGCGAGGCCACGTCGCGAGGCACCAGGTTGCCGAAGCTCGGGTACCGGCGCTCGAGGTAATAATCCCGCTCATTTTCGGGAATCTGCGAGGGCGAACGCTTGTCGCCTGGATCGCGCGGCACCCAGATACGGCCGTCGTTCCGCAGCGATTCCGACATCAACGTCAGCTTCGACTGGTATTCGCCCGAGACAGGGATGCAGGTGGGGTGGATCTGGGTGAAGCAGGGATTCGCGAACGCGGCGCCGCGGCGATGAGCGCGCCAGATTGCCGTGCAGTTCGAACCTTTGGCGTTGGTGGACAGATAGAAAACATTGCCATAGCCGCCGGTGGCAAGAATCACCGCATCGGCCACGTGCGTTTCGATTTTGCCGGTGACGAGGCTGCGGGAGACGATGCCGCGCGCACGCCCATCGATCACCACCAGATCCAGCATTTCAGTGCGGGGAAACATTTTCACCCGTCCGGCATCCACCTGCGCTTCGAGCGCCTGATACGCGCCCAGCAGCAGTTGCTGACCCGTCTGCCCGCGGGCGTAGAAGGTTCGCGAAACCTGCGCGCCGCCGAACGAACGGTTCGCGAGGAACCCGCCATATTCGCGCGCGAACGGCACGCCTTGGGCGACGCACTGATCGATGATGTGAACGCTGATCTGCGCCAGCCGGTAAACGTTTGCTTCGCGGGAACGAAAATCGCCGCCCTTTACGGTGTCATAGAACAGGCGGTAGATGCTGTCGCCATCATTCTGATAATTCTTCGCCGCGTTGATGCCGCCCTGCGCGGCGATGGAATGCGCGCGGCGCGGGCTGTCCTGAAAGCAAAAGCACTTGACGTTGTAGCCGAGCTCGCCGAGCGTGGCCGCGGCCGAGCCGCCCGCCAGTCCGCTGCCGACGACGATCACGTTGTACTTGCGCTTGTTCGCCGGGTTGACCAGCTTCATTTCGAAGCGGGCCCTGTCCCATGCTTGTTCGATCGGTCCTGAAGGAACTCTGGAGTCTAACGCCATCGTTGTCCTTAGAGGTGAATCACTCCGGCCATCACCGATACCGGAATCGAGATATAGCCGAGGAAGAGCAATATCGAAATGACGGTCGCGGCGCGTTTGATGCGTGGCATATATTTCGGGTGCGCCCAGCCAAGCGTTTGAAAGAGGCTGTAAATCCCATGGTTCAAATGCAGACACAGCAATCCGATCGCGACGATATAGGCGATGGAGACGGGGATCTGCTGGAATCCGTAGACAAGATTCGCGTAAACTTCGCCCTCGGCGAAATGCGGATGGCCAGCCCCGATGGTGAGATCGAGCAGATGATAGATCACGAACGCGGCGATCATGGGCCCTGAGTAATACATGCTGCGTGAAGCCACGCTCGTGTGCGGATTCTGCTTTTTCACATAGCCGACCGGCCGCGCCTTCGCTTTCAGTCCGGCCAGCTGGATGGTGACGATGATGTGGGCCAGAACCGAGACCAGGAGTACAGTCCTCACGAACCAGAGCACCTCGAGATTGCTCTTGAGGAATGCCGCGTATGCGTTGATCCGCGCCGGGCCGAGAAACACCTGCAGATTCCCGAGAAGGTGACCTACCACGAACGCGAAAAGAATGATTCCGGTGATGGCCATCACCGCTTTTTTCACGATGGTCGCGTCAAAAAAGCGCACGCGTTCGCGGGTACCGGCCGCTGCTGGACTCATGGGGATCTGATTCAATCGTACAATTCCCGCTGATTTGATGCTGCTTTGGAGCGATTTGCGTCATGGAAACAGGCCGCTCGGCAGGTTTTGGCTCGCGCCTTGCATCATGCGCACGCATGTCTGAAGACATCAATCGCCGTCTGTTTCTCGGTGGCGTAATCGCCGCGACCTCTCTTGCAGCCGCGCCTCCGGAAGAGGAACGCCGCGGCGATATGCTCTACCGCACGCTCGGGCGCACGGGCCAGAAAGTTTCGGCCATCGGGCTGGGCGGCTCCGATATCGGCAAGGCGAAGGATCAGGCTCTGGCCACCGAAATTGTCCGGACCGGCATCGACCATGGGATCACCTTCATGGATAATTCCTGGGATTACAACAACGGCAACGGCCAGGGCGAGATCAAAATGGGCAACGCGCTGCGAGACGGCTATCGCGAGAAGGTGTTTCTGATGACGAAGGTGGATGGGCGGACGAAAGATTCAGCGGCGCAACAAATCGATCAGTCGCTTCAGCGGCTGCAGACGGATCACTTCGATCTTATGCTCTTCCATGAAGTGATCCGATTTGAAGACCCGGACCGGATATTCGCCGATGATGGCGCCATTCACGCATTTCTCGATGCGAGGAAGGCCGGCAAGATCCGCTATATCGGATTCAGCGGTCACAAGGATCCGGCGATTCACCTGCGCATGCTTCAGGTCGCGCACGATCACGGTTTTCAATTTGACGCGATCATGTTCCCGAACAACGTGATGGACGCGAGCTTTCGCAGTTTCGGGAGGCAGGTACTGCCCGTCGCCGTGAAAGAAGGGCTGGGCGTGCTTTGCATGAAGCCATTCGGCGGCGGCATTCTGGTGCAGCAGGCGGGCGTTAATCCGATTGAAGCGCTGCATTTCGTGCTCAACCAGCCAGTGACCGTCTGCATCAACGGCTGCAACACCATGCGCGATCTCAATCAGGCGATCGAAGCGGCTCGAACCTTCAAACCAATGTCCGAACAGCAGATCTCGGCTCTGGTGTCGAAGTATCGGCCGGAAGCGGACACGGGCAAATTCGAGCTGTTCAAGACGACGAGTCACTTCGATTCCACGGCCAAAAATCCGCAGTGGCTCGGTTAACCCGCATTTCTCACACTCTTTCTGCTGCGGCGCGCGATAAGGCCCCGTCTACGTCGTTGCGCTCGCTCACCGTGCTCAACGGATTGTT
>DAIDJK010000317.1 GCA_027450225.1 Bryobacterales bacterium
GAACCGCGAAGACGCTGCTGGTCCGCACCATGGCCGAAGTGCTCGGATTGCAGTTCAAGCGCATCCAGTTCACGCCGGACCTGATGCCGACCGATATCACGGGCACGGACATCATCGAAGAGGACGCATCGACCGGACACCGGACGTGGACGTTCGTGAAGGGTCCGATCTTCGCCAACGTTCTGCTGGCCGATGAGATCAACCGTACCCCGCCGAAAACCCAGTCCGCGCTGCTCGAAGCCATGCAGGAGCGCGCGTGCACGGTGCGCGGGAACCACTATCAGCTGCCTTCGCCTTTCTTCGTGCTGGCGACGCAAAATCCAATCGAGCTCGAAGGAACCTATCCGCTGCCCGAAGCGCAGCTCGACCGGTTTCTGTTCAACATCATGCTGGATTACCTGACGGCGGATGAGGAACTGCAGGTGGTGGATCTGACGACGACCACGCACGTGGCCAGCGCCGAGTCGATCACCACGGCGGCGGAGATTCTGGAATTCCAGCAACTGGTGAGGATGACGCCCATCGGGGAAACCGTGGCGCGGCATGCGATCGAACTGGTGCGCGCGACGCGCCTGAAAGATCCGTCGGCGCCCGATGTGGTGAAGAAATACGTCAACTATGGCGGGAGCGTGCGCGCCGCGCAGTTTCTGGTGCTGGCCGCAAAGGCGCGGGCTTTGATGAAGGGCCGTTACCACGTGAGCTTCGACGATGTGCGCGAACTCTATATACCGATTCTGCGGCACAGAATTTTGTTGAATTTCCACGCCGAATCGGATCGTTTGAGTTCGGATGACGTGCTGCGTCAGATTCTGCAGGTAAAGCCGGCCCCCAGAGAATAAAGGTGACGATCAGCAGGGGCGGCGTTTCGAACGAGCGATAACCATGCTGCAGCGGTTTCTTGATCCAGCCGTACTGGCGTCCATTTCCTCGCTGGACCTCGTCGCGAAGACGGTGGTCGACGGCTTTGTCGCCGGTCTGCATCGTTCGCCTTCGTTCGGCTTCAGCCAGGAGTTCGCTGAATACCGGGCGTACAACGAAGGCGACGATCTGAGGCACGTGGACTGGAACGTCTTTGCCCGCAGCGAGAGGATCTACCTGAAAAGGTTCCGCGGCGAGACGAATTCTCAGCTGCTGATCCTGATCGACGCCAGCGCCTCGATGACTTATGGCTCCGGACCGATCCGGAAGCTCGATTACGCGCGCTATCTCGCGGCTTCGATCGCTTATCTTTCTTCGCAGCAACGAGACGCCACTGGCCTTATCGTCTTTGACGAAGACGTCAAGAACTACATTCCACCTTCCACCCGGCAGGGCCAGCTCATGCGAATCCTGCACGCGATCGAGAGCGCGGAAGGGGGCTCACGCACGGACTTTGCGAAGCCGTTTGCCCATTTTCAGCAGTACCTGCACAGGCGCGGCATTGTCGTCGTGATGTCGGATTTCTATGCGCCGCCCGAAGAAGTGGCGAAGGTCATCGAGCCGCTGCGCTACCGGGGCAATGAAGTGGTTCTCTTCCACATTCTCGATCCGAAGGAACTCGAGCCCGATTTTCGCGATCCCGTTCTTCTGCTCGATGTGGAAGACCAGAACGCGATGGAAGTTTCACCCGAATACGCCCGCACCGAGTACCGGGAAAAGATCGATCGGCACATCAGGATGCTGGCTGAGAAGACTGCGGCCGCGGGCCTCGAATACGTATTCATGAATACCGCGAAGCCGCTCGATACCGCGCTTCGCAATTATCTGGCAATCCGCCAGAGGAGGATGTAGTTGGGTTTCCTCGCGCCATGGTTTCTGGGCGGCCTTGCAATTCTCGGCCTGCCCGTGTACGTCCATCTGCTTCGGCAGTATAAGCAGAAGCCGGTTCCGTTCAGTTCGCTGATGTTCTTTGAGCGGCGGACCCAAAGCTCCATCAAGCACCGGCGTCTGAAATACCTGTTGTTGTTCGCTTTGCGCTGCGCGTTCGTTGCGCTGCTGGCGCTCGCGTTTGCGCGGCCCTACGTCCATTCGACGGCAATCGCGCACGCCAACGGCGGACGCTCGATGATTTTTGCCATCGATAACTCCTACAGCATGCGGCAGGGAGATCGTTTTTCCCGGGCGAAGCAGGATGCGCTGAACGCCATCGCTTCCATGCGCGAAGACGATCGGGGGCAAGTTGTCGCGTTCGGCGGGCCGGCGAAACTCGTTACCGATATGACCGGCGACAAACAGACCTTGCGGGCCGCTGCCGCCGCCCTCGAGCCCAACGACGGCCAGAGTTCCTACGCGGATCTTTCGCGCGTCCTGCGTTCGACCGCCGAAAGCCTGCACACGCCAGTCGATGCCTACGTCTTCACCGATCTGCAGAAATCATCGCTTCCGCCCAGTTTCTCCGATCTGCGTCTGGCGGACGGAACGAAACTCAATGTCGATTCAGTGGCGAGCGCCGCGATCCCCAACTGGACGGTGGAGAACGTAGATTCGCCGGCACGCGTGTTCGACACGAAAAAAGTGAGAACCGTCGCCACCATAGCCGGATTCAACACGCCGGAAGCGACGCGGCGGGTAACTCTGCTCGCGAACGGCAAGCCTCTCGAATCGAAGGAACTCAAGATACCAGCCTCAGGCCGCGCGACGGTGGAATTTCTATCGCTGGATGCCCCGTACGGGCTTACCCGATGCGAAGTTCGCATCGACGGCGCCGATCGGTTCGCGAATGACGACCACTGGTACTTCTCGGTGGAGCGCGCCGATCCGAAACCGGCGTTGATCGTGGTGGGAGATAACGAGGCGGCGAGCGCTCTCTATCTGAAGACCGCTCTGGAATCGGCCGCCGAGGCCGCTTTCAAAATTGAGACCGTGCCCTCGAATCAGGCGGGAAATGTCAATGTACCGAAGTACGCGTTCGTCATCCTCGACGACCCCGGCCCGCTCGCGGATCGATTTCAGGACGCGCTCGACAAGTACGTACGCGGCGGCGGCTCAGTGCTCATTTCGACCGGACGCAACACGACTCCCGGCCGGAAACTCCCCGGTACCGACATCTATGTGGTTTCCATGCGGACCTCGGCGCGTCAGGACGATCAGGTGCTGACGGTCGCCTCAGCCGATGAATCCTATCCGTCTTTTGCGCGCGCCCGAAACTGGGACAACGTCGAATTCTTTCAGATTGCGAAACTGCAGATGCCGCCCGAATCTCCCGAGACCCGGGTAGCGGCGCGACTTTCCGATGGCTCGCCCTTGCTCATCGACCGGCGCATCGGAGACGGACATGTCCTTATCTTCACGTCCGCTTTCGACAACGTGGCGAACAATCTCCCCCTGCAGCCGGTGTGGGTGCCATTCCTCGACCAGACCACGCGCGAGATGGGCGGGGTAGGAAATTCGCTCGGCAAATACGCGGTGGGTTCGTTCGTGGATTTGCGTACAGCCAAAGAAAAGAATGTGCCCGTGGAAATCATCGGCCCCGGCGGACAACGCGCATTGACGCTCGCCGAATCGGCGAAAGCGAACACGTTCCAGTTCCCCGCCGAGGGATTTTACGACATTCGGCGCTCGAACGGGCGCGAAGAACTGGACGCCGTGAACCCGGACCGCCGGGAATCGGATTTCACGCTTGTCCCTGCAGAGACGGTCCAACTCTGGAAGAATACAGGTAATGCTCCGGAAACAGGTCCGAACGGCGCGGTTTCCAGTGACGATCAGCAGAAAACAGAGTTGTGGTGGTGGGTGCTGGCGATGCTCGCCATCCTGGCGGTTGCGGAATCGGTTTTGGGAAACAGGCATCTGAGCGCTGCGGAGTAAATGGCCCGCAAAACGGAGACTCGGCCCTTTGCGGCCAGTAAGGAAACGGCATGAATCCACTCGAAGGTCTTGCTGAATATCTGAACAGGCTGGAGCGCAGGCTTCGGCTGTTCACCTGGACGCGCGGCGCGGCGGCGATTGCGGGCGCGGCCCTCGTTCTGACAGTGGTGATCGTGGCGTTGCTGATGATGGCGGCGTTTTCGCCCTCAGGGCTGGTGCTGGGCCGTTTTGCGCTGTTCCTCGGTATCGGCGCGGCCGCCGCCGTGGCCCTGGTGATTCCTCTGCTGCGCATGAACCGGCGGCGCGCCGCCACCGAGATCGAGCGGCTGCATCCGGATTTCGACCAGCGGCTGCTCACATTCACGGAGCGCGCAAACACGAATGCCTCCGATCCGTTCCTGCCGCTGCTGGCCGAAGATGCTCTGCGGATTGCGCGTGAAGCGCAGCCCGGGCGCGTGGTCGAGAACCGCGTGCTGCTTCGTTTCGGCGCGGTGGCCGCCGCGGCAGCGAGCGCGCTGGTGTGGCTGATGTTCTGGGGCCCGGGCGTTTTCGGCTATGGCGCTTCCCTGCTCTGGGGAAGTCTCCCGAAAGAACAGTCGAAGCCGTTCTATTCAATCAACGTGCAGCCGGGTTCGAAGACGATTCGCCGGCGCACGGACCTTCTCGTGACCGCAGAACTCAGCGGTTTCTCATCTTCGAAAGCCAGCGTGTTCGCGCGCTACGCCAGTTCCACCAAATGGGAAGAGGCGCCCATGGAGGCGCAGGAGGCGGGCTCGGGATTCCGCTTTATGTTTGTCGGCGTGCCGGAAGACGTGGAGTACTACGTGGAGGCAGGCAGCCTGCGGTCGTCCACTTACAAGATTCATACCGTGGATCTTCCGGCGGTGAAGAACATCATCGTGACTTACAACTATCCTTCCTGGACGGGAATGGCGTCGACCACTGAGGATCCGGGCGGAGATCTGCGCGCCGTGCAGGGCACGGTGGCGCATCTCGAGATTCAGACCGACCGACCGCTGGCCAAAGGCATGGTGGTTTTCGAGGACGGCAGGCCGTTGAATCTGGATGCCACCGAAAACAACAGGACGCGCGCCACTGTTCCCATCGAGAAGGATGGCACCTATCACATCGCGGTGATGGATGGCGGCGAGCAGGTTCGCCTCACCGACGATTACTTCATCGAAGCCCGTAAGCCGGGCCAGCCGAGCGTCAGGATCACGCGGCCGGGCCGCGACGCGAAGGTGACGCCCATCGAAGAAGTCACCGTGGAAGTGCATGGAGAAGACGACTATCCGCTGCAGGAACTCGATCTCCACTATTCGGTGAACGGCGGGCCGGAGAAGACTCTCTCGATGCTGAAGCAGAAGGGGGCGAAACAGATCACGGCGAACACGCTGCTGTCGCTTGAAGATTTCAAGCTCGTGCCCGGCGACATCGTGAGTCTCTATGCGACCGCGCGGGACGGACGGACGTCGGCGCGGACGGACATGTTCTTCATTCAGGCCGTGCCGTTCGAATACAATTTCTCTCAATCGCAGCAAGCCGGGGGCGGTGGTGGCGGCGGCGGCATGCAGCAGGATCAGCAGATCTCCGAGCGCGAGAAAGAAATCATCGCGGCCACATTCAACCAGATCAAGGGCGACGCGAAGACGAAGTCCGCTGCCGGCGAGAACGGCAGGTATTTATCGGAAGTGCAGGGCAAGCTGCGGGATCAGGCGCAATCGCTCGCCAATCGCATGAAGGCTCGGCAGCTCGATGGATCGGGCGCCGCGTTCCAGCAGTTCGTGAAGGAAATGGAAGCGGCTGTCGCGGCCATGTCCCCCGCGTCGGACAAGCTGAAGTCTCTCTCATTCAACGAGGCGCTCACGCCGGAGCAGCAGGCGCTCCAGCATCTGCTTCGCGCCGAATCCGTATTCCGCGACATCCAGATTTCGATCAGCCGCGGCGGCGGCGGTGGCGGTGGCGGCTCCGCGGGCGGAGCGCGCGATCTCGCGAACCTGTTCGATCTCGAACTGGATAAAGACAAAAATCAATACGAGACCAGCCAGAATGCCGCGGCCGAACAAAAGCAGCAGCAGATCGATGACGCACTGAAGAAGCTGCAGGAACTGGCGCGGCGTCAGCAGGAACTCGCGCAGCAGGCGCAGAACCCGCAGCAGCTTGCCGAGCAACGCTATCAGCAGGAGATGCTGCGCCGCGAAGCCGAGCAGTTGCGCCGGGAAATGGAGCAGTTGCAGCGCGGCGATCAGAATCAGCAGGGCCAGCAGGGGCAGCAGGGCCAGCAATCGGCTTCGAATGGCGGACAGCAGCAGTCCGGTCAGCAATCGCAATCGGGCCAGCAATCCGGACAGCGCGGCAGCCAGCAATCCGGCAGCACGGCGCGCAACGGCATGGGCGGCCAGCAGTCCGGCTCCCAGCAGGCGAGTAACGAGCAGTTGCAGCAGGCCATCCGATCGATCGAGCAGGCCACGCGCGACATGTCGGATTCGAATACCTCGCGGCAGCCGGGCCAGCAGGCAAAACAGGGCTCGGCGCAGGCGCAGTCCGATGCGCAGCGCGCGGCGGAGCGGCTGAAGCAGGCCGAACAGACGCTGGAATCCATGCGGCATCAGCAGAATGGTTCGGACGTCGGCAACCTGGCCAGCCAGGCCGAACAGCTCGCCGGACGCCAGCAGGAATTCGAGCAGAACATGCGAAAGGATTTCGGCGGCGGCCAGGGCAATGAACAGACGGCCCGCCAGATGGCGCAGGAAAAACAGAAGCTGCTCGATTCCTACATGCAGCTCCAGAAAGACATGATGCAGACGTCGCGCAACCTGGCAGGTACGCAGCCAGACGTCTCGAAGGAGGTGCGTCAGGCCATGAGCCGCAGCGAACAGTCCGAAATCCAGAGCAAGATGGAATGGGCTGAGGCGGCTCTGCAACAGGGGCTTGGCCAATACGCGGTCATGCGGGAAGCGGTGGTGACCAACGCGCTCAATCAGCTGCGCGACGATCTGAAAAAAGCCGAAGCGGGCGCGAGCGCCCAGACGAACGACGACAAGGGCGCGATGGCGACGCAGCAGGCGCTGAACCAGGCCGAGCGTGTCCGCCGCGAGATGGAGCAACTGGCCCGTGGGCAGCAGGCCCGCGCGTCGGCCAGAAGCGGCCAGCGCGGAAACGGCGACCAGCAGGCTCGCAACGGTGGTCGAAGCGGCCAGGGAAACCAGCCGGGGCAGCGCCAGGGCAATGGTCAGCAGCAGGGCGGCGCCCAGGGCCAGCAGCAGGCAAGCGGCAGTCAGCCTGGTTCGCAACCGGGCTCTCAGAGTGGCCAGCAACCCGGCGGTCAGCCGAATACCGGTCAACAGGGTGGCGGTCAGCAGGCTGGCAACCAGCCAGGGGGTCAGCAGCCCGGTGGTCAGCAGGCAGGTGGTCAGCATGCAGGCGGCCAGCGTGGCGGTGGCGGGCCGATGGGTGGCGGATTCAACCAGGGCGGCGCCCGTTACGCCGGGGGCTGGAACGGCGGGGCCGAGGGCGTTGGCACATATGAAAATCGCACGCTCGAAGGCCTGGACCACGTAAACCCGCAGGCCGGCAGCGCAGTACCAACGCCGGCGCAGGCACAGGTGGATTACGACAATATGATCCGCGATCTGGGCCGGCTTCGTTCCCAGATTGGCAACGATAAAGACCTCGCGCGGGAATACCAGCAGCTCGTCGAGCGCGCGCGTCAACTCGACCCGGGCCGCTGGGCGACGAGTCCGGAACTGGCCGAGCGCATCAACAGCCAGGTTTTGAGCCAGATCGATGAGGTCGAATTGATGCTGCGCCGCAAGGCCGAAGCGAGCGACGGCAGCGTACGCGGAGCGAATCCCCGCAACCCGCCGCCCGGCTATGCGGATGCAGTCGCGGAATACTATCGCAAGCTCAGCAGGCAGTAAGCGGCGGCGTTTCCCGAATTGCGCCTGCGGCGGCTATCTCAAATGCCGCCGCAGCGTAAACGCATCGCGGCGGGTATTCTCGTGCTCCAGCCGTTTCCAGTCATCGGTGATGTGGATCAGCTTCCCTGTCACGTGATTCGATCGTTCGGAGGCGCGGAACATCGCCAGCTGTACCTGCTACTCGGGTGAGATGCCGCCGGTCAGCCGAACGCGCTCGGCTTCTTCCACTTCCGCCACCCCCGCGCGGTGTCCCGCCTGCAGGATTTCGTCCGTCATGCTGGTGTACGATTCGCCGGGCAACATGCAATTGATTTGCACGTTGTGGTCGCGAATCTCTTCGGCAACCGATTCGACGAAACGCACCAGCGCAGCTTTGCTTGCGGCGAACGCCGAAAATCCGGGGCGCGCTTCCGTGGCGCCGATGCCCGAAATGACGACGATCTTTCCGCTGCGCCGGTGGATCATCTGGGGCAGTACGGCGCGGCAGCAGTTGAGCGTTCCCAGTACGTTGGTTTCGAATACCTCGCGCCAGTCGCGCGGCTTCTGTTCGGCGAAAGGGCCGATGGGGCCCTGCACCGCCGCGTTCGCAATCAGCACCTGGACCGAGCCCCACGTCACGCTCATGCGGTCCACTGCCGCGGCCACCTGTTCGGAATCCGCGATATCGGCCCGGAAACGATGAGCCATGCCGCCGCTGTGCTCGATTTCGAGCTTCGTAACGTCAAGTTCGCCCTGGCTTCGTCCCAGAAGGCCGACGCGGGCTCCGTGCTGCGCAAATCCTATCGCGAGACGTTTCCCAACGCCCCGCCCCGCGCCGGTGATCAACACCGTCGCATGCTCGAGTGAACGCAACCTCTGATTCTAACGCCGCGCCGCCGTCATGCGGCAGGCACTCTTTTCCAATGCCGGATGAGCCTGAACGGGATACCGGTTTCTAACGCCGGATGAGCCTGAAGGAGGACAGATAATGCTGAGGATTGATCATCAGCATGAGCGACGGCGAGCGGATGAGCCTGGAACAGATCCGGGCTTTTCTGAAAGGCAATGAAGAGGTTGGATTTAAAGCCTCAAATCGGAAACAGGCGTATGAATGGACGCAGCGGACGCTGTGTGCGCAGGAGTATACGAGCCTGCAGCGAAGCGGAAAGGGGCTGGTGAAGGGGTACATCGCGAAGCTGACGGGCTTGAGGCGCGCGCAAATTACGCGGTTGATCGCCCAGTATGTGGCCACGGGCGCGGTGCAAAGCCGGCAAGGCCGCGGACGGCGCTACACGGCCCGCTACACCCCCGAGGACATGGCGCTTCTGGCGGAGGTGGATATGGCGCATGACACGCTGAGCGGTCCGGCCACCCGGCAGCTTCTGTACCGAGGCTGGCATGAATTCGCCGACGCGCGCTATGAGCGGCTCGCGGACATATCCCCGGCGCACATCTACAACCTGCGGCGAAAGCGTGGTTACCGTGAACATGCGCTGGTGCTCACCAGGACCCGGCCCACGCCGACAGCGATCGGCGAGCGCCGCAAGCCGGCGCACGGCGGGCGGCCCGGCTATCTGCGAGTGGACACAGTCCATCAGGGCGATCTGGACGGAGTCAAGGGTGTGTATCACATCAACCTGGTGGATGACGTCACGCAATGGCAGGTGGTGGGAGCCGTGGAGCGCATCTCGGAAAGCCAACTCAAACCGCTGCTGGAGCGGCTGTTGCAGCAGTTTCCCTTCCGCATACTGGGCTTTCATTCCGACAACGGCAGCGAGTTCATCAACCACACGATTGCGGCGCTGCTGAACAAGCTGCTGATCGAACAAACCAAGTCCCGGCCGCGGCATTCCGGCGACAACGGACTGGTGGAGACCAAAAACGGCGCGGTGATTCGCAAGCACATGGGCTACGATCACATTGCCTCCGAACACGCTGACGCGATCAACGCATTTTATGAAGAGCACTTCAATCCGTACCTGAACTTCCACCGGCCCTGCGCGGTGCCGGAAGCGAGGAAAGACTCCCGGGGCAAAACAGTACGCGTTTACCGTTGGTACGCCACGCCGTGGGAAATCCTGCGGCAGACTCCGGGTATCGGCGCATGCCTGAAGGGCAATCTCACCATCGAGGACATGGAAAAGCAGGCAGGCGCAGCGAGCGATACCGTCGCGGCGACCCGGATGAACCAGGCCAGGCGGAAGCTATTCGCCAGTTTCGAGCAAAAACGAATCGCATGAGCGGAAGGGCTGCGGGAAATGCCGGGCTGTGGACGGGCGAGGAAAACCAAACGCAGGTTTTCCATCGCCCGCCCACGAGCCCTTGGAAATCGCTGGCGCGATTCCCACATTCCCGCGGCCCCGGGCCGCTACCCGTGTGGAAAAGTGGAAATCCAAAAACAGGATTCCCACTTTTCCACACTCTGTTTCTCTCTCAAAAATCGAAAACGAAAGGAGCCCTCACCTTACCTGTTACCCTCGTCCCTCAGGCTCATCTCTGGATTAGAAAAGACTAGGCGCGCCCGCCAGCGCAAGAGCGCGGTCCAGACGGTCCAGGTCGGCGGTCCCGGTCCTGGCAGCTTCGCGCAGCCAGTTCTCGATGTCCGAGGCAGGCAGCGGCCGGGCGAACAGATACCCCTGCATCACATCGCAACCCGCATCCACCAGCAGGTCACGCTGCTCCTCGGTTTCCACACCCTCTCCGATGACGCCGAGTCCCATGCCTTCCGCTACCCCGATCATCCCCTGCACGATTCGGCGCGCACCCGGATCGGTGGCCATGGACTGGACGAACGACCGGTCCAGCTTGATGGCATCGATATTCAGGCGATGCAGGTAACTCAGCGAGGAATACCCGGAACCGAAATCATCCAGCGAGAACCGGATTCCGGTCTCCCGTAATTTTCCGATCTGGCGCAAAGGCGCTTCGCCTCCGTCCATCAGGAACGATTCGGTCAGTTCAATCTCGATCATCTCCGGATCGATGCCGTACCGCGAAAGCAATCCGGTCACGGAATCGGCGAAATCCTCGCGGCATATCTGGACCGTGGACACATTCACCGCAACCGCCACCACGGGAAGGCCGCCCCGCTTCCACTCGTCGATCTGCCGGCACACCTCGCCGAGAACCCACGCGCCGAGCGGAACAATCAGTCCGGAGCGCTCCGCCGCGGGAATGAAACTGGCCGGTCCGATCTCCCCGCAGACCGGGTGATCGATTCGCACCAGCGCTTCGAGGCCGCAGACGCGTCCGCCTTTGTTGACTTTCGGCTGATAAACAACGCGGACGCGATGTTCATCGAGCGCCGCGCGGATTTCCTGATCCATGCGAATGTCGGGAAACTCAGCCACCCGCGAACCGGCCTGTACGCAATCCTTGCCGCGCGTCTTGGCGCGGTACATGGCCGCGTCCGCGCTGCGCTGCAGTTCTTCGGCGTCGGTCGCATCTTCCGGATACATCGCGATCCCCAGGCTCGCCGTTCCCTGGATGGGGTGGCCTTCGATCGTCACCGGCCTGCGGATCTCCGCGAGAATTCTGTTGGCGATTTCCTCGGCAGCGCTTCGGTCGTGAATCATCGGAACGATGACGTTGAATTCATCTCCTCCGATCCGGCCTGCGATATCTCCGGTCCGGATGGCGCGTTTCATGCGATCGGCGATGGTCTGGAGGTAAAGGTCCCCCGCGCGGTGGCTCAGCGTGTCGTTGATCTCCTTGAATCGATCGAGGTCGATATAGATCAGCGCCAGATTTCTGCCGCCCGCGTCCGATTCGCGAATCGCCATCTCCAGGTATTCCTCCACCTGCAGACGATTGGGAAGACCGGTGAGAGGATCATGCCGGGCCTGGCGGCAGAGATTGTCGTACATGGACGCATGCTCGATGGCGATGCGCGCCAGCCGCGCCGCCGCGGCGAACTGCTCTTCCGCCGGGCCGAGACGATTTTCGGTCGAGGTGATCAGAAGAATACCGAGAGGCGCTCCAACGCCGCCAATCAGCCGCGACGCGAAATGGCGGCAGCCAGAGCCCAGAGTCTCCGCCAGTTTTCGCCAGGAGGGTTCATCGCACGACCCGGCAAGCGAAGCATTTCTCCACGCCTCGAAGGGGATCACGCCGGGGCTCGCCACTGCAGCCCACATATTCTTCGGGACGCCACGCGCCGAAGCCACCATCTCCGCGTCTCCCCGCCGCAGCAGGATGCAGAAATCGCTGCCCGGAGCATTTGCGCAGGCAAGGTTTCCGATCGCGTCGAGCACGGTTCCGAGCGGCTGGTTCGAAACCACGAGTTCGAGCACGGCGTTCGAGGCGCGGTCGCGCCCCCGTTCTTTCTGTAAGTCCTCGGTGCGCTGCCGGACCGCTTCGGCCAGTTCGTTTTCGCGGCGCCTGTGTTCCCCTTCGCGGGATCGCCAGAAGAGAATGACCATCAGCGCCACGAACCCGGACGCCGCTGCGGCGAACCAGTGCGACATCCACCAGGGCCCGGTGACTTTCACCACCAGCGTGGCCGGCTTGCCGGACCAGGGTCCGTTCCAGATACCGCTTTCCACTTCGAACGTGTACGTGCCGGGACCGAGTCCGGAATAGCTCACCGATGAGTTCGACGTTTCCATCCAGCCGCGGTCGAAGCCGCTTAGCCGGTATCGGAAGTGGATGTCCTTCCGCAGGCGATATGCAAGCACGGAGAACTGGATGGTTACCGGCCCGTCACCATCCCTCAGAGTGCAGGAATGCGGCTGGTCGAACTGGCGGCCGCCGATGCTCGCGCCCACGATCGTCACTGGCTTCACCGCGGAAATGGCAGTCGCCGGCAAATGATGCGACAGCCCGCCCGTGGTTCCGATCCAGACGGAGTTGTCCGAGTCGGCGTAAAAAGCGTTGATGTCGGTGTCGTCCCATACCAGACCATCAGCCTGCGTATACCGAACCCAGCGCTGCCGGATATGCGCCTGCACGCCGAGCCCTGTGCCGCGCCACAAATTACCCGCGCGATCAAAATCGAGGAAATACGTGACCTGGGGGCCGAATACGCGCGGCGCCGTATCCACGGTGATCTGCCAGTCCGGGGCGTCTCCCGCGATGCGCGTCAGGTCCGAAGAGTCCGCGCCAGCCAGCCATATCGCTCCGTCAGGCGCTTCGGCGATCCGTGCGCCCGCACGCCCCACCACCGCGCCCCGGAATCTCACACGGCTCCACGTTCCGTCCCGCCAGCAGGCGAGCCCATTGCTGCCGGCGGCCCAAACGCGTCCCCTCCGGTCGAGAAGCACCTGATCGAAATATTCGGCGTTGCGCCCCGAGGTGATCGTTTCCTTGTGGAACTTCCAGCGGCCATTCACGAGCAAGCCGCGATAGACGCCCTGCATGCCGCCCACCCAGATATTGCCGTTCGATCCCGCGATGGAGAAAATGGTCTCCGCGGGCATCCCATCTTTCTCCGTGAAGTGAGTCAGCCGCCTTGTCGAGCGGTTGTACCGGAAAAGGCCGTTCGGCACCGCGCCGATCCAGATGTCATCGGAGTTGTCCACCATCATGGTCAGGACGCGGTCGCGTGATAGCGCGCGACCAATATGGAACAGCGGCTCGAAACGGCCGTGCTTCAGGACGTTCACGCCCAGTGTGGTGGAAACGAGAAGATTCTGTTTGCGATCGCGGGTAATCGCCCAGATTTCGTCGCTTTTGAGGCCCTGCAGCGTAGTCCAGTTCTGCCATTCGCCCGGTCCACGCCAGCAGGCGACGCCGCCACCTCGCATAGCGATCCAGATCGAGCCTTCGCGGTCTCCGATCGCCCATGAGACGGTGGGGACGATCAGCCCCTCCTCGCGGCCCACAATGTTCCAGCGCTCCCCGTTCGGGACTGCGAGTCCGATGCCAGTGGGCACGAGAATGCCGCCTGTCGGATCGAGCGCGAGCGCGCCGATGCCTGTCACGTAGGGCAGCCCTGCGTCGCTCCGCCGAAAGGCCGCTCTCCCGCGTTCCAGCACGATCAACTTCTCAGCGCTGCGCGCCCATACGGCGCCGGAATGGTCGACCGCCAGTCCACCCCATGCATCCTTTGGTACGCCATCCGCGGAGCCGTAGCAGCGGGATTCGGGCGAGATGGAACAGATCTTCTCGCTCTCGGCATACCATGTGGCGCCGGCTGCATCGGTGAAGACGCTCCACACCGGCCCACCCACTGTGCCCGCCACCCACTCGCGGCCGCCGGACGTCGCAAGGCGAAGGAGTCCGCGCGACGTCGCCACGAACATGCCGCCATGGAGACGATCCTCAGCCATCGTTTCCGGACCGCGCTCCGGCGCGACGCCTCCCATGTCCACAACTCTGAAGTGGTCGCCTTCGCGCCGCGCAATTCCGGATCCGGTGGCGACCCACAGCGTGTGATCGCTGGTTTCAATCAGCGCTGAAATGGCTTCGGCCGGCAGACCGGATGAAACACCGAATCGGATCACCCGGCTGCCGTCGTAACGGAACAGTCCGTTATTACCGCCAATCCAGATGAAGCCCTGCCAGTCCGGCAGAACCGTGTTGATGCCGAGATCCGTCAGGCCCTGCGCCTGGGTCACGGTGCTGAAGCTGTACCGCTGCGCCCGGCCAGGCGCGCAGGCCAGGCCGCAGACCAGAATAATCCAGCCAATACGGGCCGAAGCGCGCGTGCACCATCGCGGCATCACTCGTCTTTAACATCGGCGGAAGCGATGGAAACTTTAGCTGGACGGGCTTATTATGTTTCCGGCGGCTCTCCGAGCACGCTCGCCTGTTGTATGCCCATAGCCATCTGGGGCAATATCCCAAGCTTCACGTAGATGGGTCTTATCACCTCGCGAATGCGTGGCAGACGCGCGGCAAACCAGACGCTCCCGGCGATGCAGAAAGCGCCGCTCAGCGCCACCGTACCGGGCGCGCCGATTCGCGCCGCCAGCGCTCCTGCCACCAGACTGCCAAACGGCGCCATTCCCTGAAACGCCATGGAATAAAACGCCATAACGCGCCCGCGCTTCTCATCGTCCACAATGGTCTGAAGAATGGTGTTGCTCGATGCCATCTGCTGCATCATTCCGAACCCTGCGAACGGAAGCAGCAGCAGGGAGAGCCACAGCATCCTCGAAAACGAGAAAGCGATCAGCGCGGCTCCGAACATCGCCGTCATGTAAACGATGCGCCTTCCGAGACCGAGCACGCTCCGGCGCATCGCCAGCGTGACCGCGCCAAGCAACGCGCCCACGCCCGTCGCCGACATCAGAAATCCGAGCGTGTGAGCCCCGCCCCCGAGAATGCCCGAGGCGAAAATGGGCATCAGCACCGTGTACGGCACTCCGAACAGGCTCACCAGCGCCAGGTTCAGAAGAATCGAGCGGATGGGCGCGGATTCGGTCACGTAACGCCAGCCTTCGTGCAGTTCCGAAAGCACGCGCCGCGAGGCCTTGCGCGCCTGCCTCGCTGTGATGTGCATCAGCAACAGCGAGACAATCACCGCGATGTAGCTGATGCCGTCCACCAGGAAGCAATAACCTTCGCCCACCCCGGCAATCAGCACGCCCGCGATGGCCGGACCGACAAGCCGCGCGGCATTCACCATGGAGGAATTGAGCGCGATCGCATTCCCCAGGTCCTCCCTGTTCTCCACCATCTGCACCACGAACGCCTGCCTGGCGGGCATGTCGAAGGCGTTGATCAACCCCTGGGCAAACGCCAGCAGCAGCACCTCCCATACCGTGATGATCTTCGCCAGAGCCAGAGCGGCCAGCGCGAACGACTGCAGCATCGAGAGGATTTGCGTCACGACCAGCGTGCGATGCCGGTCCCAGCGGTCCACCCACACGCCCGCAATCGGGCCGAGGAAGAAAGCGGGAACCTGTCCGGCGAAACCCACCAGACCCAGCAGAATCGCCGAATCCGTCAGGCGATACACGAGCCAGCTGGTGGCCACGCGCGTCATCCACGTCCCGATCAGCGATATGCTCTGTCCACCGAAGAACAGCCGGTAATTGCGCGACCGGAGCGCGCGGACCGCGAACCCCAGATCAGGCATGGCCCACTTCAGACCGGGCGGCGCACAGTTGGCAGAAGCACCACCGCGCCGCCTTCCACGCCGAGCACCTTCGGCAGAGCCTGCCGGTGTTCCCAGCGCTGCGGCCGTAGCACCCGCAGCACCGCGATCTCATCGCAGGAGTGGAATTTCGGGCAGCGCAGACAATCTTTCCACGCCTTGAGCGGCAATTCTCCCCGCTCAACCTGATTGAATCCAACCTTTGCGAAAAACCCCGGCACATACGTGAACGCGAATATGGCGTCAAGACCGTACATCTTCGCTTCGTAAACCAGAGCGTCCACAATCAGCCTGCCGACGCCGTGGGTCTTGAAGTTCTCCGCAACCGCAAGGGAACGGATCTCACCCATCGTCGGCGAATAGAAATGCAGGGCGCCGCATCCGGCGAGCTTGCCGCCTGAATATGCCACCGAAAAATCCCGCATGTCCTCCGAGATTTCGAATTCCGTGCGCGGCAGCATAATGCCCTTCGCCGCGTAGCCGTTGATCAGTTCGAGCAGCGCGGGAATATCCTGCATTGAAGCCTTCCGGACTTCGACATCTTTGTTCGGCGACGTGGCCACTGTTACGGATTCAGGAGTCAGAGCACTCAACATTCGTTGTCACCGCGCAACAGGGCGGCCCACATGGCCCCTTTTGCGCTCATTCTTTTTGTTAACGCTCAAAACGGCGGCCCAGGTGGCCGCCTTTGCGCTCATTCTTGTTACCGCGCAAGACGGCGGGCCAGGCGGCCCCTTTGCGCAGCCTCGCCCTTTGATCTTCCAGGCTCACCCGAGACTTTCGACGGCTCGATCCTGCACGATGCGTGTGCCGCATGCCTCCCCGGCCATGGCCCGCGCCACGATGTCCGGCTCCGATCCCTTCACGATTCGAACTTCCTGCACACCTGCTGCCACAGCGTCCATAGCCGCATTCAGCTTCGCCTGCATTCCCCCGGTCGCCACACCCGCCGTGATCAGCGCCTTGCAGTCCGGAATCGCCAGTTCCGGTACAAGCGCCTTCTTCGCATCCAGAACACCTGGAACATCGGTCAGGAACACCAGCCGGTCCACTTTCCAGCTGGATGCGATCGCAACCGCCATCGAATCCGCATTCACGTTGAAAACTTCGCCTGCCGACCCGCCGGCCACACACGCCACCACCGGAACGTAACCGGCGCCGGCGAGCACATCCAGAAGCCGCGTGTCGCTCAGAACCACTTTCCCCACCAGTCCCAATTCGCAATCGAGTTGTTCCGCGGTGGCAAGGGCCGCATCCACGCCCGTCAGCCCCACGGCCCCGGCCCCGGCCATTTGCATCGCCGAGACAAACTGCGTATTCACCGAACCCGCAAACACTTTGAGCACGGCATCGATGGTCTCGTCCGTCGTCACCCGAAGACCGCGCACGAATCTGCTCTCGATTCCGCGCTCCTCGAGAAACCGCGTCATCTGCCTGCCGCCGCCATGCACCACTGCAGCGCGAATGCCGCTGCCGGCCAGCGCCGCAATCTGCCTCGCGACCGAGTTGCGCGCCGCCGGGTCGTCCACCAGCGTTCCGCCGATCTTGATCAGAACCTTCAAAGCAGACCTGCCGTTTCCTCACAGCCCAGCGCCAGATTCAGGTTTTGGATCGCCTGGCCCGCAGCGCCCTTGCCCAGATTGTCGATGGCGCTCACCACCACCGCGCGCCGCGTCTCCTCATCCGCCACAACCCCGATATCGCCCCCGCATACTCCGTCAGGTCGATCACGGCATAGAGGAGCGCGAGCACGCCGCAGCAAATCCCGCCGCTGAACAGGACCCACGACGGGGTCCAGATCCTCTTGACGATCGGG
>DAIDJK010000318.1 GCA_027450225.1 Bryobacterales bacterium
CATCCTCGCCGCGGCGCGCGAGGCGGCGCGAATCCTGCAGCAGCAGGAGCGCGAGCAGGGCCGCATTTTCCCGTTCGCCGGGCATGAGATCGAGCAGCACGCGAGCGAGGCGGATGGCCTCGCGGCACAGGTCCGAGCGGACGAGTTCGGAGCCGAACGCGGCGGCATAGCCTTCGTTGAAGACGAGATAAAGAACGTGGCGAACCACGTCCAGACGTTCGGGCAGATGGTCGCGGCCCGGCACTTCGTAGGGAATGCCGGCTTCCTGAATCTTGCGTTTCGCGCGCACGATGCGCTGGGCGAGCGTGGGCTCCGGCAGGAGAAAGGCGCGGGCGATTTCCGCGGTGGTGAGGCCGCAGAGAGTGCGCAGCGTGAGGGCGATTTGCGCTTCGGGCGCAAGCGCGGGATGGCAGCAGGTGAAGATGAGCCGCAGCCGGTCATCGGCGGCGAGCAGCGAGTTGGCTGTCATTTCAAGGGCCTCCTCAGGCGGAGTGAAGGAAGGCGATTGCCAGGCGAGCGCCTCGGCTTTGTCGCGGCGGAGTTTTTCGCGGCGCACGGCGTCGATGAGCCGGCGGCGCGCGGCGGTGGTGATCCACGCGGCCGGGTTATCGGGGAAGCCGTTCCGGGGCCACGTTTCGACGGCGAGCGTGAACGCGTCCTGCAGCGCTTCTTCGGCGAGATCGAAGGAGCCGGAAAGCCGGATGAGCCCGGCCATGATCCGGCCCCAGTCCTCGCGAAAAGCGGCGGCGATGCGGTCGGCGCCCGATTCGGTCATCCGGCGCAGCCCTCAGACCGCGGCGAGTTCGCGCGTCCCGGACGGCTCGGTCGCGGGAACGTACAGGAGCGGCCGGACCTCCACGGCGCCCGGGCAGCCGGTGCGAAGGAAGCGCGCGGCCCACTCGCGCGCCTCGGCTTCATCGCGGCAATCGAGAATGCAGAGGCCGCCGAGCTGCTCCTTCGTTTCGGCGAACGGGCCATCGGTGAAACTGATTGCGCCGGAACGAGCCCGGCCGGTCCGGGCGCTCGGCGTGTGCTGCAGCCGGGCCACGGAGAGCAGCACTCCGGCATCGCGCGCGGCGGCGACAACGGCCTCCATGGATTCACGGTGGGCGCAGGCTTCGTCCGGCGTACGGGCTCGATTTTCGTCGTGATAGACGAGCAGTGCGAATTGCATTTTCGATGCTCCTGAATTATGCTCCGGCCGCTTCTCCCATTTCCATGATGGGGCGGACCTCGATGGAACCAAGCGCCGCGTGCGGGATTTTTGCGGCCCATTCGACCGCCTCCTCCCGATTTTTGCAGTTCAGCAGATAGTAGCCGCCGAGCTGTTCTTTGGTTTCGGCGAAGGGACCGTCGGTAGCCACGCGTTTGCCGCCGCGGATGCGGACGGTGGCGGCGGTGGAGGTGGGCTGGAGCGGCTCACCGCTGATATAGACGCCGGCGGTTTTGGCGTCGTGGGTGAAACGGCCGTAGTCCTGGTACATTTTCTGCATGTCGGCCGGGCTCATGGCGGCGTCGGCCTGTTCGTTTCCGTAAATCATCAGCAGGTATCTCATTTTCGTCTCCTTTTACCAGGCCGCTTCCGGCCTGTCAATTCCACGACGCACGACCCGGCGCGAAATCGACAAACGGGGAAATGGAATTTCGACGCGCCGCGCGCACAGGCCATCGGGCGTTGTGGGAACCGGGCCGCGCCGCCCGGCGAATGCGCTCCGGCGATTTTTACCGAACGAAGCCAACGGACGGCGAAGTCTCGTTGAACGATGGACTTGCGGCCATCGAAATCCCGATTGAATGATACACGGAAGGCCGCGCATGGCGCCCCCGTTTCCCAATGGAGAGAAGCACCTGCGTCCTGTGAACGAAGAACGGACGCACCGCGTGAGCGGATTCTGGGACTCGCCTGCTCTCGCCCTGGAATCACCTTCCGCTATTTTGTTACCGAACGAAGCCAACGACCGGGAAGTGCGCAGGAATGTGAAGGTTACAGACCCCAAACCGCCGATCCGATGGTACACGCCGCGAGCGGGCTTGCCGCCACATTTCTCAATCCTGACAAGCACCTGGAAGTGGTGAATGCCAACGGGCGCGAAAGGGAGCGGCCGCTGTGCCGGTTCGTGCGGTTCGACCATTGATTCCGGCCTCCGGTTGACAGATAATCCAACGCTGAGGTACTCCACCACGATGAGGAGTGGGCTTTGGCCTTCTTTCAGGCCTTCCCTTGCGCTTACGCTCGCTGCCGCAACCGGCTTCGCCGCCATTTGCGTTGCAGCCACGACGACGGGTAACGCGCCAGCGAAGGATCGATTCACGCCGATGCAGCGGCGCTACTGGGCGTTTCAGCCGGTGCGGCAGACACCGCCGCCGGCGGTTAAAAGCGCGGGCTGGGTAGTGAATCCAATCGACGCATTCATCGAGCATGCGCTCGAGGAGAAGGGACTGCGCGCTTCGCCCGAAGCCGACCGGATCACGCTGCTGCGCCGGGTATCTTTCGACCTGACGGGACTGCCTCCGACGCCGGATGAAGTGGCGGCGTTCCTCGCGGACAAATCTCCGAACGCGTATGAGAAGGTGGTGGACCGGCTGCTGGCCTCCCCGCGATACGGCGAACGCTGGGGACGGCACTGGCTGGACCTGGCGCGCTACGCCGAGAGCGAAGGGTTCAAGAGCGACGAAACGCGGCCGAATGCCTGGCGGTACCGCGACTACGTGATCAACGCGTTCAATTCGAACAAACCCTACGACCGTTTCGTGAAGGAACAGATTGCCGGGGACGAGCTGTGGCCCAACGATCCGTGGGCGCAGGTGGCCACGGGTTTCAGCCGGCAGTACCCGGACGAGAGCAACGCCCGAAATCTGATGCAGCGGCGGCAGGAGATTCTGAACGACATCACGGATACGGTGGGCGCGACGTTTCTGGCGATGACTTACGGCTGCGCGCGATGCCACGACCATAAGTTCGACCCGATTCTGCAGGCCGATTACTACCGGCTGCAGGCGTTCTTCGCGAACACGGCGGCGGACGATCAGATTCCGATGGTTTCGCCGGCCGAAGTGGCCGCATGGAAAGCGAAACGGGCGGTCTGGGAAGAGAAGACGAAAGATATTCGGGCGCAGATGGACGCGCTGCTGGCGCCGAAAAAGGCCGCGCTGGCGAAAGAAAATTTCGATAAGTTTCCGCCCGAGATTCAGGCGGCGGTGACCAAAGATCCGGCGGCGCGAACGCCCTACGAATGGCAGATGTACGCCAAGGCGAAGCCTTATTTCGAATTCGACGACGAGACGACCGCGAAATCGCTGAAAGGCGCGGACAGGGACAAGTACAAGGAACTGACGGCGCAACTGGCGGCGTTTTCTTCGATTGATCCGGGTCCGCTGCCGGTGGGGATCGGGATGCGCGATCTGAACGACAAGGCGCCGGCGACGCACATCCTGAACGTGGGCGCGTACGACGCGCCGAAGGAAGAAGTGCAGCCGGGGTTCCTGACGATCGTGGATCCGAACGATCCGAAGATCGTGCCGCCCGCGGGGCTGAACTCGACGGGGCGGCGGACGGCTCTCGCGAACTGGCTGGCGAGCCCGGACAATCCGCTGACTGCGCGGGTATTCGTGAACCGGCTCTGGCATTATCACTTCGGCCAGGGGATAGCGCCTTCGCCGAGCGATTTCGGGCTAATGGGCGGGCGGCCGACGAATCCGGAACTGCTGGACTGGCTGGCGGCGGATTTCGTGAAAAGCGGCTGGGATGTGAAGCGGATGCAGAAGATGATGGTGATGTCCGCCGCCTACCGGCAATCTTCCGCCTTCAATGCCGAAGCGGCGAAGCAGGATCCCGACAACCGGCTGCTGTGGCGCTTTCCACGGCAGCGGCTTGAAGGCGAAGAGATTCGCGATGCGGCGCTGTATGTTTCGGGTCTGCTGAACGACAAGATGTCCGGGCCGAGCGTATTTCCGCAGCTTCCCGCCGGGACAGCGAAACCGCGCGGCGGCTGGACGGTTTCGAGTCCGGAAGAGCAGGACCGGCGAAGCATCTATATCTTCGTGCGGCGCAATGCGCGGTATCCGATGCTCGAGCAGTTCGACATGCCGGATACGCACGAATCCTGCGGGCGGCGGAATCAGACGATCACGGCGCCGCAGGCGATGTCTCTGCTGAACGACACGGTGACGCTCGAATGGGCGCAGGCGTTCGCGGGGCGCGTGGTACGCGAGGCCGGTCCCGATCCGAATGCGGAGATTGAACGCGCGTGGGTGCTGGCGTTCGGGCGGAAACCGGATGGTTTCGAGAAAGACACGGTGCAAACGTTTTTCGCGAAACAGAAACAGGTGATTGCGGACGAGGCGGCGAACCGCAAGCTGGCTCTGCCGACCACGCTGCCGCCGGGCACGGACACCAGCCAGGCCGCGGCGCTGGTGGATTTCTGCCAGATGCTGATGAACTCGAACGAGTTCGTGTACGTGAACTGAGGGATTGCCATGTCGCACAAACGTTTGCCGTATTCGCGCCGCGATTTTCTGATGAACGCAGGCAGCGGCCTGGGGGCGATCGCGCTCTCCTCGATGATGGCGGCGGACGGGCTTGTTCCGCGCGCCGCGGGTGCCACGCTGCCCGATCCGCTGGCCCCGAAGCCGCCGCACTTCAAGCCGACCGCGAAATCCGTGATCTGGTGCTTCATGGAAGGCGGGCCGAGCCATCTGGATACGTTCGATCCGAAACCGGAACTGGTGCGCCTTGCGGGCCAGCCGATGCCGGCATCGTTCGGGCATCCGATTACGGCGATGGGCACGGGGAACAACACCCTGATGCCTTCAAAGCGGACGTTCAAACAGTTCGGGCAAAGCGGCATCTGGGTTTCCGACTGGTATCCGGAGATCGCGAAACACGTGGACGAGATGACCGTATTCCAGGCGTGCTGGGCCGATGGGCTGAACCATGTGGGCTCGGTTTGCCAGATGAATACGTGTTCGATTCTCGCCGGACGGCCGGCGCTGGGATCGTGGGTGATGTACGGGCTGGGATCGGCGAACGAGAACCTGCCGACCTTCGTGGTGCTGACCGATGCTGGCGAAGTGATCGGCGGGCCGAAGAACTGGAGCTCCGGATTTCTGCCGGCGACTTATCAGGGCACGCTGTTTCGCAATACGGGCGCGCCGATTCTGGATCTGATTCCGCCGGACGCGATCGGCAACCGGCAGCAACGCGGACGGCTGGATCTGCTGAAGACGCTGAACCAGCATTTCGACGCGGACAAGCAGGACGATTCGGACCTGGACGCGCGCATCAATTCCTATGAGCTGGCTTACCGCATGCAGGCGGCCGGCCCGGAAGCCGTGGACCTGACGAAAGAGACGGAGGAGACGAAGAAGCTCTACGGAATGGACGACGAGGCGACGGCGCGCTACGGAACCAATTGCCTGCTTGCGCGGCGGCTGGTGGAGCGCGGCGTGCGATTCGTGGAGCTGTACTGCGGCAGCGGCAGCGGGTGGGATGCGCACACGGATATCGAAGGCAATCACTCGAAGTGGTGCAAGGTTTCCGACAAGCCGATTGCCGGACTGCTGACCGATCTGAAGGCGCGCGGGCTGCTCGATTCGACGCTGGTGGTGTGGGGCGGCGAATTCGGCCGTACGCCGTTCAACGAGAAGGGCGACGGGCGCGACCACAATCCGTGGGGCTTCACGATCTGGATGGCCGGAGGTGGCGTGAAGCCGGGCCAGGTGCTCGGGAAGACGGACGAAATCGGGCTGCGCGGCGTGGAGAAACGCGCGCACGTGACCGATATTCACGCCACGGTGCTGCAGGCGATGGGGCTCGACCACAAGCGCGTGACGTACCTGCACAACGGGCGCTCCGAGCGGCCGACGGTGGTTACGGGCGAAGTGATCAAAGAAGCGTTCGCATAGGTCACGGAGCGCGGCGCAACGCAGGGTTGAGCGCGCTCTGCTACACGGCTTCAGCATAGAAACCAGACAACCTGAGCGCGGCCACGGCGCGGAATGCGATTCCGTGTGCTGACGCGACTGTTGACGCCACAGCCGGTTGGTGGTTAAATATTCACTGTACTGAATAAAAATACAATGACGTCCAGCCCTGTCTCCGCGCCGCCGCCTCCGGCGGGAATAGCCTCCCGCATCGCGAAGGGCGACGTGACGCGCGACCTCGATCTCACGCATGAGGAATTCCGGGCGGTGCTGGAACTGGCGGACGACGTGAAGCGCTCGCCCGCGGCATACCGGTCGGCGCTGGGCGGAAAATCGATCGCGCTGCTGTTCGAAAAACCATCGCTGCGAACTCGAATCACGTTCGAACTCGCGATCCAGCAGCTTGGCGGATTTGCAATTCTGAACGATGGCCCGATCGGCGCGCGAGAACCGCTGAAGGACGCGGCGCGGAATCTGGAGCGCTGGGTGAGCGGCATCGTGCTGCGCACGTTCCTGCAGAAGACGGTGGACGATATGGCGCGCTGGTCGCGCGTGCCGGTGATCAACGCGCTGAGCGACATGTACCACCCCTGCCAGGCGCTGGCGGATATGCAGACGCTGCGCGAGAAATTCAGCGACACGCGCGGGCTGCGGCTGGCGTTCGTGGGGGACGGAAACAATGTGGCGCATTCGCTGATGCTGTGCGCGGCGCGGCTGGGGATGCATTTCACCATCGCGCATCCGGAAGGATACGAGCCGGAGACGAAGATTGTGGCGGAAGCGGAGCGGCTGGCGGCGGAAACCGGCGGCACGGTCTCCGGGACCACCGATCCGTATGCGGCGGTTCGCGGCGCGAACGCGATTTACACCGACGTGTGGGCCAGCATGGGCGAGGAAGATGAAGCGGCCGAACGCCGCACCGACTTCGCGAATTACCAGGTGGACGACGATTTGATGTCCCACGCCGATCCCGGCGCCGTGTTCATGCACTGCCTGCCCGCCAAGCGCGGCGAAGAGGTGACGGACAGCGTTGTGGAATCGAAGCGGTCTGTGGTGTTCGACCAGGCCGAGAACCGGCTGCATGCGCAGAAGGCGCTGCTGCTGATGCTGCTTCAATAACAGTTCATGAGTAAACCGAAGAAAGTTGCGCTCGCCTATTCGGGCGGCCTCGATACCTCCATCATCATTCCGTGGCTCAAGGAGAATTACGGATGCGAAGTCGTCGCGGTGTGCGGCGATATCGGGCAGGGCGGCGATGAGCTGACCGGTCTGGAAGAGAAGGCAAGGAAAACGGGCGCGTCCGAAGTGGAAGTGGCGGACATGCGCGAGGAGTTCGTCCGCGATTATCTGTGGAAGCTGGTGCGCTCGGGCGGCGTGTATGAGCACAAGTATCTGCTCGGTACGTCGATCGCGCGGCCGTTGCTGGCGAAGCGCCAGGTGGAAGCGGCGGTCGCGCGCGGATGCGATGCGCTCTCGCACGGGTGCACGGGCAAAGGCAACGACCAGGTGCGGTTCGAGCTGACTTACAAAGCGTTCGCGCCGGAACTGCCGGTGATTGCCCCGTGGCGCGAGTGGGACATCATTTCCCGCGAGGACGCCATCGAGTACGCGAAGAAGCATAACGTACCGATCGCGCAATCGACCACGAAGATCTATTCGCGGGACCGCAATATCTGGCACATCTCGCACGAAGGCGGCGAACTGGAAGACCCGGCCAACGCGGCGCCGGACCACATCTGGATGCTGACGGCCAGCCCAAAGGACGCGCCGAATCAGCCGGAAGACGTGACAATCGGTTTTGAAAAGGGCATTCCGGTTTCGGTGAACGGAAAGAAGAAATCGGCCGTGGCGCTGCTGGAAGAGCTGAATGAAATCGGCGGGCGGCATGGCGTGGGGCGCATCGACCTGGTGGAGAACCGGTTCGTTGGAATGAAGTCGCGCGGCTGCTATGAGACGCCGGGCGGGACGATTCTGATGGCGGCCATCCGAGAGATCGAAGCGCTGACGCTCGACCGGGCGACGCTGCACTACAAGCAGAAACTGGCGCTGGATTACGCGGACCTGGTTTACAACGGCCTGTGGTTCACGCCGCTGCGGGAGGCGCTCGATGCTTGCTTCGAGTCCGTGAGCCAGACGACCACGGGCGAAGTGACCATGCGGCTCTACAAGGGCAATCTCGATCCGGTAAGCCGGAAATCGCCGCATTCGCTTTATTCGCTCAAGATCGCGAGCTTCACGATGGGCGCGGATTACGACCAGAAAGACGCGCGCGGTTTCATCAACCTGATCGGCCTGCCGATTCAGGTGCGGGCCATGGTGGAGAAGCAGGGCAAAACGTCGAAATGAAGCTCTGGGGCGGGCGGTTTGAAAGCGGACCATCGGAGGTCTTCGAGCGCTTCTCGAATTCGCTCGCTTTCGACAGGCGATTGCTCGACGCGGACGTGCGGGGGTCTCAGGCCTTCGCGCGTTCGCTGGCGCGGGCCGGCGTGCTGACCGGGGAAGAGTGCGAGCGGATAGTTGCGGCGTTCGATGCAATTGCCGCTGATGCGAAGAATCCGGCTTACTTCGGTGGCGCGGATGACGAAGACGTTCATACGTTCGTGATTCGCAAGCTGAAGGAGCGCGTTGGCGGCCTGGCGGACAAGATTCATACTGGCCGTAGCCGCAATGAGCAGGTTTCGCTCGACACGCGCCTCTGGCTGCGGGATGAATGCGACCGGGCGCGTGAGTTGCTGGCCGGATTGATGCGGGCGCTGCTGGACCTGGCGGCGAAGTACCCGAACGCGATTATTCCCGGCTATACGCATCTGCGGCGCGCGCAGCCGGTGCTGTGGCCGCATTATCTGCTGGCGTATTTCGAAATGTTCGCGCGGGATCATGAGCGCTTCGGCGACGCGCGGCGGCGCACGGATGTGATGCCGCTGGGCTCGGGCGCGCTGGCGGGGAGCGGATTCCCGCATGATCGCGAGGCGATTGCGCGGGATCTGGGGTTCGCGGCGATCACGCGCAACAGCATGGACGTTTCGGCCGATCGGGATTTCGCGCTCGATTACCTGTACGCCGCGAGCACGGCCATGCTGCATCTGAGCCGTCTGGCCGAAGACTGGATTCTCTACTCATCGGAAGAGTTCGGCTGGATGGAGTTGGGGGACGGCGTCACAAGCGGGTCCAGCCTGATGCCGCAGAAGAAAAATCCGGATTCGCTCGAACTGATTCGCGGCAAATCAGGGCGCGTGGCGGGTGCGCTGACTTCGTTGATGTTTACCATCAAGGGTCTTCCGATGACCTACAACCGCGATATGCAGGAAGACAAGCGGCCATTGTTCGAAGCGGCGGATGAAGTGAACGGTTCGCTCGAGATGGCGCGGGTGGTGGCTGAATCGGTTGTGCTGCGCGAATCCGTTCCGGCCGCGGCGGCGGATGAAAGCTGGGTGATCGCGACGGATCTGGCGGAGGCGCTGGCGCGCAACGGCACGGCGTTTCATCAGGCGCATCAGCTTGCCGGGAAGCTGGTGCTCGAGAGCGTGCGGTCAGGAAAGAAGCCGGGCGACTGGAATGCGGAGTCGCTGGCCGCGTTTGCGCCGGAGTTCACGCCGGATATGGCGCGTTATCTCGATCCGCGCGAAGGCATGAAGACGCGCGAAATCGCCGGCGGAACGGGACCGCGCGCCGTGGCGACAGCGCTGGAAGAAGCTCGCGCGCGTCTCGCGAAGCTGACATGAGCAAGAGCTTCCGGCACGGTCAGATCCTGAAGCTGATTCGCGCCCGAAGCATCTCGACGCAGGAAGAACTGGCGCGCGCGCTCAAGGGCGTGGGGATCGAGGCCACGCAGGTAACGCTCTCGCGCGATATTCGGGAGCTGGGACTGGTGAAGACTCCGACCGGCTATCGCGAGATCGAACGGGAAGAGCCACCGCAGCATTTTCCGATGCTGGCGGCGGAGTTTTTGACCGATGTTCGAATTGCGCAGAACCAGCTGGTGCTGCGGACCGCGCCGGGGCATGCGAGTTCGGTAGCGGTCGCGCTCGACGACGAGGAATGGCCGGAGATCATCGGGACGATCGCGGGGGATGACACGATTCTGGTGATCTGCCCGGACGCGGCGACGGCCAAGACGGTGCACGGGAAGCTGATACGGCTGCTGGAATAGGACCGAGACGATTTACCGGCCTGGCCTTTGCGGTCATCATGGCTTTACCGTCAGCCTGCCCACCAGCTTCTCGACGTGTTTCGCGATCATGTCGCACTCGATGTTCACGTGATCTCCGGTTTTGCGCCGCTTCAGGTTCGTCGCATCCCACGTGTGCGGGATGATGGCGACGCGCACGAGAGAGTTCTCGACCGAAGCAACAGTCAGACTGATGCCGTCGATCGCAATTGAACCCTTATAGAC
>DAIDJK010000319.1 GCA_027450225.1 Bryobacterales bacterium
TGAAAATCGTGATATGTTCTGGGCTTCTTACCCGATTTCTGGCGCGAGGCGACGATATCCGCGGCCTTCGACAGCATGTCGCGATCGACATCGCACAGCGAAACCACTTCTACCGGTTCCACCTGAATCAGCCGCAGAAGATCGATCTTCCCGTACCATCCGCAACCGATCAAACCCACGCGCCGCGGGCGCGAGCGCTCCGATTGCATCGCTTGCCCGGAGGCGAGCGCCGATGCGGCAATGCCGGCGGTCTGGAGAAATTGACGGCGTTCCATTTGAGGAAAGTATATGCCCGCCACCGGCGAAGTCCGCCGCCGAGGCGCATGGTGTTAAATTGGGCAGACTCTTCCCACGGGCAGAGAATGATGAGAACCACGGAGATCCCCGGATGAGAAACGTCTTCACGCGCTTCCGCTCGACGCTGTTGTTTCCAGCCTTGTTTACCGGTCTGATCTCTCCGGCCCTGTCACCCGCCCAGAATGCGGAAACCCTTCCTCCCGTCATCGACGTGCATGTGCATTCGATGCTCGAATCCTTCCCCGGCGGCGGCCCCATGTGCCCCAACACGCCGAAGTTTCTGGCCTCCGATCCGGATACCAAAGAATCGTCGTCCGGCTGGTCGGATCAGGATATGTGTACGCCGAAGCTCTATCCGGCCGCCAAAGGCGAGTATCTGAACGACCTCGTAGCCGAGATGAAGCGGCTGAACGTCACCGCCGTGGTGTTCGGCGATCCGGCCAGCGTGGAGAGATGGAAAGAGGCGGCGCCCGGCCGCGTGATTCCCGGAACTTCGTTCAGCGGCCCGAAGCCCGGCGAACGTTTGTCTATTGACGAGCTTCGCAAAACATTCGCCAGCGGTGGCTTCAAAGTGATGGGCGAGATCGGACTCCAGTACGAAGGGCTGTCGCCGAGCGATCCCTCAGTGGACAAGTATTTCGCTCTCGCCGAGGAACTCGACATTCCGGTTGCGATTCACATGGGAACCGGCGGATCGGGACGGGCGAATATCACCATGCCGAAGTTTCGAGGCTCCGCGGGCAATCCCTTGCTGCTCGAGGACCTGCTGGCGCGCCATCCGAAGCTGCGTGTTCAGGTAATGCACGCCGGTTACCCGATGATCGACAACATGCTGACGCTGCTGCAGGCCAACTCGCATGTCTCCGTGGACGTCGCGGGATTGATCTGGAGCTATCCGATCAAAGAGGTGAACCGTTATATCCAGCGGCTGGTGGACGCCGGTTTCGAGGACCGGGTCATGTTCGGGACCGATCAGATGGAATGGCCGAAACTGATGGCGTACTCGATCAGCATTATCCAGAACGCGGACTACCTCACGCCTCAGCAGAAACGCGACATCCTCTATAACAACGCAGCGCGGTTCTACCGGCTCGACAAAAACCACGGCCATTAGGCGCACGCGAAACAGGGCGCTTCAGGTGTTCTGCTGCGCGGTCCTCGAGTAGCCGGCGATCTCAATCTCCCGATAAGCCGGCAGAAATCCGATCGTGATCGCCGCCGCCATCATGGCGCCCGCCAGAGCCAATGCGGCTGCGCCATAGGAATGGAATCGATCGAAGCTCCAGCCCATGAGCAAAGGGCCGTACGCCGCCGCGAACGCATAGGCCGTGAACGAGTAGCCATAGATCTCTGAAAACGCCTCCAGCGGAAAATAGCGCGAGACAAGGTACGGCATCACGTCGGCTTCGGCGCCCATTCCAAGCCCAATGAGTCCGGCCGCCATGTATGCCGCCGGAATCGTGGACGCCTGGGTCAGAGCGGCTACTCCCAGAGCGGCAATCGCAAAGAAGACCGCCGCGACATACGCGCCGTGGAAACGGTCCAGCAGCGCTCCGGTCAGCAGGCGGCCCATCAGCGTGAGTACGCCGAGCGTGCTTGCGGCGAAAGCGGCGGCCGAAGCGCTCAGGCCGCGGTCTTGCAGCATCGGAATCACATGCGCGAGAACGCCGTTGATGCTGAGGGAGAAAAGAAAGAAGCTCCCGATCAGAAGCCGGAAAACGCGGCTTCCCTGAACGCTGCGGAATGAGCCCGCCGCATGAGCGCCGGCGCCCGCGCCGCGAAGCTCCGGCAGAAAAAGCAGCGGCGGCAGGAATCCGAACAGAAAGATCGCGGCGCCCAGAATGAGGCACGCCGCGCTCCAGCCGAAGGCGCCGATCAGCCACGTTGCCAGCGGCGGGATACCGATCGCGCCGGCTCCCACACCGGCCATCATGGTGGCGAGCGCCATGCCGCGGCGCTCGTTGAAGGAAGCCGAGATCACGCGGGCCCACGCCAGATGAGCCGTGCCGTTGCCCACAATGCCCATCACGATGTATGCGGCGTAGAGCGCCGGGAGGGAACTGAGCACGGAGAGCGAAGTGAAAGCGGCGCCATAAACGGCCACGCAGGGCAGCAGTACGCGGCGAACGCCGAGGCGGTCGATGGCTCTGCCGAGCGCCGGCGAAGAGATCGCAACCATCAGCGCGGCGAAAGTGAATGCGAGCGAGATCTGGCCCCGCGACCATCCGAACCGCTCATTCAGCGGCTTCACGAAAGCCCCGAAGGTGAAAATCACCAGCGAGCCGAAGCTCACCATGATGCCGGGTATCGAAATGGCGATGATTCGCCCCGGCGCAGCCGGTCTCGTTCGTTCAGACGCGGCCGGTCTCATTCGCCCGGCGGGGTTCGAACATAGCCGAACCTGGCCGACCTTTTGCCTCCCGCACGGTGCGCCTCGTCGCTGAGCGCGTGAACTCCGCTCGCGTCGATCCAGCGGTTATAGAAATTGAACAGCGCGCACACCGTGATGGCGTAATAGATCGCCGCATCGGACCAGCCGGCTTCATGCAGCGTCGCGATGTCCGGCGGGCCGATATGAATCGAGTCGCTGTTCACCTTGTCTACGAAGCGCAGGAGCGCCTTCTCGGGCTCGGCAAGCGGCGAGGATTCGAGATCCCGGATGGCAGCCTCGGTCAGCGCCTCGTCTCCGAGCAGTTCCGCCGCAACTGCGGCGTGGGACTTCAGTCAAAATGGGCAGCCGTTGCGCGCGGACGTGTAAGCGGCGATGAGTTCCCTCAGCCCCGGGCTGATGGGGCCCGGTTCGCGCATGATGGCCTGCGTGAAGCGCTCCAGATGCTTCGTCGCATCGGGCTGAAACGCGAACATGTGCCAGATCTGCGGATATTCCGCCCCATCCTGCCTGGCATGGCGAATGAGATCGCTGAAAGGACTCTGGTTTTGCGCCGCTTCCACGTCGCGGAGAAACATCGGCTCCATAGGGATTAATTTTCTTATCCTGCCGCGCTTTCCTTCCGGCTCGCCATAATGCGTTTGCATTATTGCCGCCTGGCCGGCGCTCCAGCTAGCATCGGTGAACCTATGGCTTCAGAGTTTCTTTATGCGTTTGCCGTGGCGGCAGCGGGTCTGTGCCTGTGCGGCGCCGTTCTGGCTCAGGACCCGATCGGAACGCTTGAAGGGCAGATTACGGATCCATCGGGCTCGGCGATTTCGGGCGCTCAGGTGACGGCGCGCAATGCGCAGACGAGGATGTCGCGCACGGTGGCGTCGTCGCGCGAAGGGGCGTTCCATATCTCGAATCTGCCCGCGGGCCAGTATGCCGTTGAGGTGAACGCGCGCGGCTTCGCGGCCTTCGCAGCGAATTCGATTCGGGTGAATATCGGACAGGTGGCGGTTTACAACGTGCGGCTCGAACTGGCGGCATCGCATTCGGAGGTGAATGTGAGCGGCCAGAGCGTTATGGTGGACACGAGCCAGACGATCGGGGATACGGTTTCGTCGCGCGAGGCGGAGGATCTGCCGCTGAATGGCCGGGATCTGACGCAACTCGGACTGCTGCAACCGGGCGTGGCGCCGCTGACGGCGGGGCTGTCCGAGGCGGGAGGAATCGCGCGGAGCGGGCAGGCGTTCGCCGTGAACGGACAGCGGCCCGAATCGAACAATTACCTGCTGGACGGGGCGACGAATGTGGACAGCGTGAATGGAGGCTACGCGCTGCGCGTGCCGGTGGATGCGGTGAGCGAGTTCCGCATTCTCACTCTGAATGCGCCCGCCGAATATGGCAACACCAGCGGAGCCACCACGTCCATCATGACGAAATCCGGCGGCAATTCCGTTCACGGAGACGCGTACGAGTTTCTGCGCAACAACGCTTTCGACGCGCGGAATTTTTTCGCCTCGACTACCGAGCCGCTGCACCGCAACCAGTTCGGGGCAACGGTGGGTGGGCCCGTGCGCAGGAACAGGGATTTCTTCTTCCTCTACTACGAAGGACAGCGCGATGCCGAAGGCAAAACGCAGGCCGCCATCGTGCCCACAGCGGCGGAGCGGAACGGAAATTTCTCCGGACTGACCGATCCGCAGACCGGGCAACCGGCGCCGCTGATCAACTACTTCGCGGGCCAGCCGTTCCCC
>DAIDJK010000320.1 GCA_027450225.1 Bryobacterales bacterium
GGCGCCTGCGCGAACGCCCCCGCCGCGCACAGCAGCACCAAGCCAGGAATCGTCTTCACTGAGATTCCGACTTTATCATCGCCATATTTCGAACAACTTACAGGCGGGCGATTTCAGGCGCCGGCGGCTCTGGTTGTAATCTCCGTTCAGCGGCTGTGGGGCAGGGTAACGAATTCCAGCTCTGCTAATTTTCGGTCTTTCCGTTCGCGATGCTGCTATATCTCCGGCTTATCGCAGAGATGCTCTCAGATCCGGCTTCTTCGCGCTCTCGCCCGGCGACGCCAGAATCAGCGCCATCGTGGACCAGCTCGTTCCGGCCGCTGAAAGCGATTGATTCACGCCATGCGGAAACCCTGTCTCGAAATATGGCTGAAATCCCAGCGCGCGCGTGGGCACGAACCATGACCCATCCGCCAGCTGCGTCTTCATCAGATACGCCACGCCCTTTTGATAAGCCGCATCGCTCACCGCGAGCCCGGCCGAATGGAGAGCCACAAGAGCCTTTCCCGTCGCATAGGCATTCGCGGGCAGCGTCGGCAAATCGCCCCATCCGCCATCGGCTCTCTGCATCTCGAGCAAATGGGCTCTCGCCTTGTCGATCGCCGCCTTGTCGCGCCCGGCCCAGGCGAGCCCGAGCAGCTTCGAAACGGCATCTTCCGTGGTTACCGGCTTCACCGCCGCCAGCCACTCCGCCGCTTTCGCCACCGCGCGATCGTACTCGGCCTTGTGTCCGGCGGGCGCATACAACTGTAAAGCGCGCATGGAAACGGCAGTCTGCGTCACGTGGTCGGAACAAATCGGGGGGCGCGTGTCCGCTGCCGGATACGGCCAGCTTCCATCCGGCAGCTGACGCCCTTTGATGTATATCGCCACGGTATCCGTGTTCAGGTCCGCCCTGTAGCCCTCGGCATCGAGGCCGATCAGCTGGTAAGCCACAACATGGGGAAAGAAGGTGTCCGTTGCCGCGCCGCCTCCGCCGGTTCCCTCGAGCATCAGCTCGCGCGAATGCTCGATGCTGGCCACGTTCACCCGCACCTGCTGTTTTGAAAGCTGTTCGTTCACGGCGAATCCGCGGGAGCGCGCCAGCCCCACCGTCATGGCCGCAAAGCTGTCGTTGTGGCATGAAATGCAGCCGGATTTCGCAGTGAACCCCGCGTCGGCCTTTTGCAACAGCGGCAGACTTCGCCCGATTGCTTCCCGTATGGAATCCGCCGGCGCCGGTTTGGCGGGTGATACCGCGGGAACCAATGCTGGCTTCGCTCCGGCCTTCAGCAGCGCATCCACCACTGGCGTCTCGCCCCGCAGCCGGGCGATGTCGAGCACCGTCATGCCCGTGTCCACACTGTTTTTGTGCGGGCTTTTTGAATTCACATCCGCTCCGTGCTCGATCAGCGCCTTTACCACGCCGGCCGGCAGCGTATCGGCTCCGGCAGCATAGGCGAGCGGCGTGTGCCCCAGCGGATCGGGCTTGTTCACGTCCGCGCCCTTCGCAATCAGCGCCCGTACGGTGGCTTCGTCCGCGAAATTCGCCACCGATTGCAGCACGCCCGTGACGGCTTCCTTCGGCAGATCCTGTTGCAGCATCAGATCCGCGCATTTCCGGCAATCCTGCGCCAAACCGACGGCGAGCGCGCCCGCGCCGGACTTTTTCGCGTCGGCGCCATGGTCCATCAGGTACGCCATCATCTGCGGGTCCGCCGCCAGCGCCGCCTGAATCAGCGGCGACGATTCCGCATCCGGCCGGTTCGTCGGATTCACGTTTGCCCCGTGCTCCACCAGCAGCTTCACCACTGGCAAACCGCCCGGAATCCCTGCCGCCACCATCAGCGGAGTCCGCAAATCGTCGGAAATCGCGTTCACGTTCGCGCCATGTTCCAGCAGCACGCGCATCTTCGCAAGGTCGGCGGCGGCCCACATCAGCGCCGTCGCTCCGGCGTCACTCTTCGCGTTGGGATTGGCGCCCATCGCGAGCAGCCGCTCCAGCATTTTCGAATCGGCGTAAAGCGCCGCATACATAAAAGGAGTGGCGCCATCCGGCCCGCGCGCATTCAGCAGACCAGGCTCGGCCGCCACGGCTTTCAGGAACTCAGCCGTTTTTGCGGAACGAAGCCAATTCACCGCCGCTACTGCCTTCGGATTTAGTGGCGGGCGCTCCGCTTCGTTCGAAAGCGCATCCGGCCATTCCGCTCCTTCGTCGATCCAGGCCTTGATCGTCGCGATCTGTTCCGGTTTCAGAGCACCCGTCGGCGGCATCTGCATGCCGTATTCGCTCCCCTCCAGCCGGTGATAGAGGAAGCTGTTCTGGCTGCTGCCCGGCGTCACCCGCCGGAAACTGTCTTTGAAAACCGAGCTCTTGCGGTCGAGCCTCAGCCCGTTCATGGCCTTGTCGGGTCCGAGACAGCCGATGCAGTTCTGACGGAAGATCGGCAGCACATCGCGTCCGAAATCCACTTTCGGCGTCTGCGCGAACGCGGCCGTCGCGGCAAATACGGTCAGCAGTACGCTGGTTTTAAAAGGCTCGAAACGCTTCATCGTCGTGTGACTTCTGCTGAGTGTACTGTGGTTTCGCCCCCCGTCAGGCCGATCGGCTTCCAAATCGGTACCGGTAGTAATGGTTGCGCATCCCCCGGTGATTCACGGCGCGCATATATCTCCAATCCATCGCCAGCGCCTTACATCATTGGAGTCTACGACTTCTGCGGTCGGCGCGTTCACCCCGCCGGTACAATCGTTCCGAGTGACTTCAGATACCGCCGCGCCGGCGGACCGCAACGCGGCGGTACTCGCGGGGTTCCTCGGCTGGACCCTCGACGCTTTCGATTTTTTCCTCGTCGTCTACTGCCTCACCGCCATCGCGCGGGATTTTCACGCGACCGACGCGCAGATGGCGCTCAGCATCACCGTCACTCTGGCTTTCCGCCCGGTCGGTGCCTTCCTGTTCGGCCTGATGGCCGATCGCTACGGCCGCCGCCTGCCGCTGATGATCGACCTCGTTTTCTATTCGGTGATCGAAGTCCTGACCGCTTTCGCGCCCAACTACCGGACCTTCCTTTTATTACGCGCGCTGTTCGGCATCGGCATGGGCGGCGAATGGGGCGTGGGCGCGTCGCTCGCCATGGAGAAAGTGCATCCGCGGCTGCGCGGCCTTGCCTCCGGCTTTCTCCAGCAGGGCTATGCGCTGGGGAACCTCATGGCCGCGCTTGCCTTCCGCTTTCTGTTTCACGGCTGGGGCTGGCGTCCGCTCTTCCTGCTCGGCGGCCTGCCGGCGCTGCTCGCCATTTTCGTGCGCGTTCGCGTGAAGGAATCCGAAGTGTGGCGGCAGACCCGGCACGCCGACTGGCGCCATCTGGGCCGCGCCATCGCGGGCTACTGGAAGCTCTTCCTCTTCATCGTCGCCCTGATGACCTTCATGAACTTCAGCTCCCACGGCACGCAGGACATGTACCCCACGTTCCTGCAGCGCTTCTGGCGCATGGGGCCGGACATGCGCTCCGATATCTCCGCCGTGGGGGCGTTCGGGGCCATCGTTGGCGGCGTCTTCTTCGGCTACCTCTCGGATCGCGTCGGCCGGAAGCGCGCCATGGTGATCGCGCTCGCGCTCGCCATCGTCGCCACGCCGCTCTGGGCATACGCGCCCACCGTCGCGCTCCTCGTCGCCGGCGCGTTTCTGATGCAGTTCATGGTGCAGGGCGCCTGGGGCGTGATCCCCGCGCATCTGGCCGAACTCGCGCCCGATTCGGTTCGCGGCTTCCTGCCCGGCTTCGGCTACCAGTGCGGCGTGCTCATCTCGGGGTCCATCGTTTATATACAGGCAGCTTTCGCCGAGCGCATGTCGTATGCCACCACCATGGCCATTACAGGCGCCGTGGTCTTTGCGGGCGCGCTCCTCGTTACGGCGCTCGGTCCGGAAAAGCGCGGCCACGCTTTCGGACGGTAAACTCTCAGAGAAACATCTTTCATGCCGATTGCCCTCAAAGTCGAGTACGCGCATACGAAGAAGATGCGCCAGCGCAACAAAGGCTATTACCGGGTGCTCCACTGGCCCATCTGGATCTGGGTCTTCTTCCTCGCTCCCGGCCCGCTCACCTTCGATCTTTTTGCCAAAGGCCCCAGCGGCTGGAATCTGGTGTGGCTGATTGCGGTGATCGCCGGCACGGGCATCGCCGCGATGAAGGCGCAGCTGCCGGGGGTTGAGCCGAAGCCTTACATTCTCCGGTTTACCGAAGACCGCCCGAATCCGCTCTACCGCCGTATCTGCTATTCCTTCGCCTGGGCCGACGCCGTCACCTTCGCGTCGCTCAATCTCGCCGGCCTCATCGTCGCCGTCGTCACCGGCACGTGGTATCTGAAACAGATTTACCAATACGCCTACTTCCCGCTCTACGGCGTGGTGCTGGCGCTCGGCCTCGGCGGCATTCTCCCGCGCGTTCGTCCGTCGACGAAGGGCGAAGGCACGGAGCGCCGTTATTTCTACGGCACGGTCTGGTCAGTGACTGTGGCGCAGACGCTTCTGATGATTCTCTGGAAGGCGATCCCGCGCGGCCACTCGGGCGACATTATGAAACTTGCCGTTTACTCCGGAGCGCTGATCGCGCTTGGACTCTGCGCCGCCGCCGGTCTTCTGCCCCGAACGCGCCCGATCCTGCCGGGCGAACTGATTGTCGCGGACTAATTGATGACAAAACTCGCCGTCTGCTTCACGCTCGCCGCCGTTGCCTTTGCGCAGCAGCCGCCGCCGCGCCGCATGCCGCCCGCTCCCAAGAAGGGCGTCTGCCCGCTACCGATTCTTCCCGCGCTGCCCACCCTTGAAGAGCCCGGATTCTACGCCGAAACGGCGGTTCCGCACGGCGCCATCGAGCAGCCCACTTACACGAATTACGCGGGCAACCAGAAGCGCATGCATGTCTACCTGCCGCCGGGTTACGCGTCGGGAAGCGCCCGCTACCCGGTCCTCTATCTGAACCACGGCGGCGGAGATAACGACTCGAAATGGACCGCCACGGATTCGCGCGGCGGCAGCGCGCAGTTCATCCTCGATAACCTGATCGCGGCCGGCAAGGCGAAGCCGATGATCATCGTGATGCCGGATACGCACGACTGCGCCAGCGCCACGCCACCGATGCCCGGCAAAGACGATGCCTGCTCGCAGGAGTACCTGAAGAACATCATTCCGTACATTGACAGCCACTACCGCACGAAGGCGGACCGGGCCGATCGCGCGCTTGCGGGGCTATCCATGGGCGGTTTCGTCGTGATGCACACCGGGCTTCCGCATCTCGATACCTTCAGCGAGCTTTACATCTACAGCTCCGGCCACATCGGCGACGCGGCGCTGAAGCAGTTCGAAGACAACTTCGCCTCGCTGCTGAAAGACCCCGGAACAAACGACCTCTTCCGCGTTCCTCTTTACATGGCCGCGGGCGAGACGGATATTGCGCTGAAGAACGGCCAGAAGGATCTCGCCCTGTTCGACCAGAACGGCATCCGCAACTTCTGGGTGTTCAGCACCGGCGGACACGAGTGGGCCAACTGGCGGCGCTATCTTTTCCAGACGGCGCAGATCATGTTCCCCGATTGCCCTTCGAACTGATTCAGCCCTGCGCGGCCGAGACCGCTGCGCGTCTGCGCCGTCCGCTGATCAGATAAACGGCGGCGCGCAGTTCCAGCAGCGGATCGGCCGACGGCTCGATGCCGTCCACGCGCGGAATGGGATCGAAGATGATTTGCCGCTGCTCGCCCGCGCTGTCGGCGACGAATTCGGTCAGCTCCAGCGTGCCGAGGTTCGCGACTCGCCGATCTTCGGGCCAGTGTACGGTCGCGTTATCGGTGATGTCGCCGTCATTCGCCAGTTGCGCGGCGATGCGGAATTTCACCCGGCCACGCGCGGCCAGTTCATCGAGCAGATAATTCGGCCCCTTCGCGGCGGCGGCTTTTTCGTCGAGAAACTGGTTGCCCGCGTCCGGTAGAATCCGGTACCGGCCGTATTTTGAAGCGCCCGCCGCGTTGATGAAGCGCATGGCCGTCACGCCGAAATACGTCTCGGTGGCGAAGCTGACCGGAGCCGGTTTCGGCGCCCCGAAGAACGCGAGTACCGCGGGATCGTCCTTGCGCCCACCCTGCAGCAATTCCAGAAACTCTTCGCCCGTGCGCGTGGGAAAGCCATCCACCGAATGGGCAATGATGTCCGTGTGAACGTGTTCAGCGAGGTGGAAGCGAACCGCGAAGCCGTGCGGGCGCGAATTCGCATCGCTGTCCGGAATTGCCGGCAGGCCGGTGGAATCGGAGAACCGCGCGGTGACGGGCGTGGATG
>DAIDJK010000321.1 GCA_027450225.1 Bryobacterales bacterium
CGTCATGCTTCGTTATCAGGCCCACGCCGAGCGCATGTACCGCCGCGCCATCGAGGAATTCGACCGCCTCAAAAAGCAGCGCGAAGCCCCCGGAGATGCGTTACCGAACGAACCCGTCGAACTCACGCAACCCGATGAGCCGGCGCAACTTGCCACCGCGGACGAACTCATCTTCGGCGCTCCCGTGGTGCGTCTGAAACCCGCCGCGCCGCTCCCGGCCGAGCCGCAATCGCCCGAACCGCGGCCGCTCACCCCCGCCGCGCCGCCTGTGGCGTCCGAAAACCGCCCCAAAGCCGCCTGAACCGCCCCCCATTCGCGCTTTCACGTCCGTTCTCACGCCCGTCGTGTGTAATTCAGCAGCGCTGAATCCGATTTGTCTTCGAAACCGGATATTCACCTTTCTGCCACATCGGTAACACATACGAATGTTACGCTTGCCGTTTTCCATAAATCAGGAGGGGGCGCATTTTGAGAAATCAAACTGCATTATTGTGTATTTGCACGCTCGCGGCCGCATTCACGGCTCGCGCGCAATCCACTTACGGGTCGGTCATCGGAACTGTCAAGGATAGTTCGGGCGCTGTCATCGGCAACGCCAATGTCACCGTCACCAATACCGGGGAAAACACTTCACGCAGCGTAAAAACCAACTCCAACGGCGATTACCAGCTTCTGAATACCCAGCCGGGACAATATAAAGTCACCGTCACCGCCGATGGATTCACTACTTTCACCGCCACGGACCTGTCGCTCGTCGCCCGCCAGATTCTCCGCGTCGACGCCACTATGCAGATCGGCCAGATGTCACAGGTGGTTTCCGTGAACGATTCCGAAGCCGGCGTCGTGCAAACCGATAGTCAGGTTATTCAGGCTACTTTCGACCCGCAGAAACTGCTGAATCTCCCCGCCAATATCCGCGCCAACGGCAACACCAGCCCGTATCAACTTATCCAGGTTCTTCCCGGCGTCCAGGCCGATGACAGCGGCAATTTCTCCATTCAGGGCGGAATTCAATCCCAGACGCAGTACTCGGTCGACGGCATTTCCATCACGGACGTCACCGGCAACAGCCCGCTCACCAACGCCTTCCCGTCCTCGGAATCCATCGGCGAAATCAAGGTCCAGGGCGTCGGCAATGAAGCCGAATATGGCCAGGTGGGCGACGTCACCGTCGTCTCCAGAGCCGGCACGAACACTTTCCACGGCGGACTCTTCTGGTACACCCAGAACGCCGCCATGAACGCCATCAACTTCGGCCAGCTCACCAAACCCAAGCTCATCGCCAACGATTTCGGAGCCACCATCGGCGGTCCGGTCCTCATCCCGCACCTTTACAACGGCCACGACAAGACCTTCTTCTACGGAACCTACGAAGGTTTCCGCTATCCCAAATCCAGCACCGTCCAGAACACCGTTCCCACCCAGGCCATGCGCAACGGCAACTTCGCCGCCGAAGGCATCCAGATACTCGACCCCTCCACCGGCGCGCCTTTCGCCGGCGATACCATTCCCACTTCGCGCGTCAGCGCCATCGCGCAGAAGATACTCACGCTCTTCCCCCTGCCGAACGCCGGCAACCTGAACGTCTCCCATTCGGCCAATTACATCGTCAATCGCGATACCAGTTACCATTCCGACCAGTACGATATCCGCGTCGATCACTACATCAATTCGAAGCAGTCCGTCTTTGGCCGCTGGACCTGGAAAAACATCGACAGTCTCAGCACCCAGGATCTGCTGGTTCCCTCCAACTCCAATCCCGATAACTACCGCATGCTCACGCTCGCGCATAACTACAACATCCGCGCGAACCTTATCAATGAAGCCCGCTTCGGCTTCACTTATACCGATTCCGGTTATTCCAACCCCTTCAACGGAACCGCCTTCAGCCAGTCGCTCGGACTCACCGGCCTCATCGGCCTGCCCGCCTTCTTCAACGGCCTGCCCGAGATCGACATCAACAACTTCACCGGACTCACAGCGGACCGCCTGCAGGGCATTTCGCATTCCCGCACCACTCAGGCAGTCGATAACCTCACCTGGATCGTCGGCCGCCACGCCATGAAATTCGGTTTCGATTACCGCCACATCCAGGCCATCGACCCGCTTGGCTTCATCGGCGGCGATAACTATGGCGGCTTCAGCTTCAGCGGCCAGTTCACCAACTCCGCCTTCGCCGATTTCCTTCTGGGCATCCCGGCCAACACCGGTTTCGATAACGTCCAGATGGATAACAACGGCATCACCAACCACTACAACGCCTATGCCCAGGACAGCTTTCACGTGAACGACCGCCTGACGCTCGAGTACGGCCTGCGCTTCGAATACCACCCAGGCTATGTCGATGCTTCCGGCAACATCGGCAACTTCGATCCGAATTACGCGAAATCCGGCGCCATCATCTATCCCAACGGTTACGCGGGTCTCCTCGCGCCCGGCTTCCTCCAGAGCGCGAACGCCTGCCCCACGCTCGGCGGCAGCAGCGGCCCCAGCCTGAACGGCGCGCCCTGCATGCCGGTGCTCTCCGCCAGCCAGGCGGGCGTGCCCCAGAGCCTTCGCTTCGCGCCCAAGCGCTTCATGCCGCGCTTCGGTTTCGCATGGCGCCCCATCGGCGACAAAACCGTCTTCCGCGGCGGCTTCAGCATGTACAACACGGAAGTTCTGGGCTCCATTTACTACGCCCTTACCGGTACCGTCCAGTCCGCTACCTTCACTTACAACAACTCCATCGTGAATGGCGTACCGCAGATCCAATGGCCCAACGTGAAGACCGGTGGTTCAGGTTATACCGTTCCTCCCGCCGGCTCCGATTACTTCGGCACCGCCAACCAGATCAATTACAAAGACCCCTACACCATGCAGTGGAACTTCTCCATCGATCGCGATCTCGGCTTCAACACCGGCCTGCGGATTTCCTATATCGGCAGCGGCACGCGCGATCTCGCCTGGTCGCCCAACCTGAATCAGTCCACTTACTCGACTACTTACTATGTCGATCAGCCTCTGTCCAGCCGTCCTTTTCCCAACTGGGGCGTCATCAACACGCGCGCCAGCGGAGCCACGGCGAATTACAACGCCGCGCAGGTCGAAATCAACCATCGTTACCAGAGCGGCATCACTTTCGATTCGGCTTATACCTTCGCCCGTAACTTCGCCGATAACCAGGGCTACACGGCCAACCATTTCGCCGATGAAAATTCCGGCCACCGCACCATGGACGCCCTCAATCTGAAGGCCGAATACGGTCCCGTCTTCGGAACCCGCAAGAACCGCTGGATCAATTCGGCGATTTACGAACTCCCGGTCGGCCGCGGCCGCTCCTTCGGCGGACACATGAACCGCTTCGTCGATGGCATCGTCGGCGGCTGGCAGCTTTCCACCATCTTCCTGTGGCAGAGCGGCCCGTACCTCACGCCTTACTTCAGCGGCGGCGATCCTTCGGGCACCGGTTCGGGCGTCATCGGCCGCGCGCAGGCGCCGGACATCCTCATGAATCCGAATCTCACCAACCCGAGCGCCGGCCAGTGGTTCAACACCAACGCCTTCACCTGCCCCGCCACGCCGGGCTGGCATGCCGGTCAGCCCTGTCTCATCGGCACGCCGGGCAACGGCGCCCCCATCGGCCGCTTCAGCAACGCCGGCATGGGTTCGGTCATCGGACCGGGCACCGTCAACCTGAACGCCGGCCTCGCCAAGTACTTCGCCGTCACCGAACGCGTCAAAATCAAACTCGAAGGCTCCTTCACCAACGTGCTCAATCACCTGAACCTTGCCGATCCGGTGCTCGCGATCGATAATCCGAGCGTGGGCCAGATCACTTCCGCGCGCCCGGCCGATTTCGGCGGCAACCGCACGGGCCAGGTCGGAGCCCGAATCGAATTCTGATGCGCAGAACCTTCACCATCCTTTTGTTGTGCGGCGCGGCGCTCGTCCCTGTGGCGGGCGCCGCCCCGCATAAAACCCGCAACGTCATCTTCGTCATGACGGACGGCTACCGCTGGCAGGAACTCTTCCACGGCGCGGACGCCGCGCTCATGAACAAGGAACACGGCGGCATCGAAAACCCCGAGCCGCTGAAAAAACAGTTCTGGACCGCGGATGCGCAGGAGCGCCGCAAACTGCTGATGCCCTTCACCTGGAGCGAAATCGCCGCTCACGGTCAGATCTATGGCGATCGCGACCACGGCTCGGAAGCGCACGTCACCAACGGCCTGAACTTTTCTTATCCCGGCTACAGCGAAGCTCTCTGCGGCTTCCCCGATCCGCGCGTCAACAGCAACGACAAGATTCCCAACCCCAACCAGACCATGA
>DAIDJK010000322.1 GCA_027450225.1 Bryobacterales bacterium
GCAGCAGCACGAGCGAGGCGCGGTCGAGACTGCCGCCGGCCGAACCGGGCAGTACCACCAGGCTTGTCCCGGCCATGCCGCACACGATGCCGGCAATGGCGATCGGGGCAGGGCGAATCGCGCGCAGGATCAGCCACTCGCCGAGGAAGATCCACATGGGGATGGTGGCCGCGATGATCGCCGCATAGCCGGAAGCGACGCGCTGCTCCGCCCAGAAGAGGCAGGCGTAGTTGATGGAGAAACGCAGCAGGCCGAGAATCGCGCTCCAGCGGAATTGCGTTCCCGAGGGCCGCGGCGAGCCGCGCAGACGCGACCACAGGTAAAGGGCGAATCCCGCGACGGCGAAGCGGAATCCCGCGGCAAGAAATGGCGGCGCGACGGCGACGATTTCGCGAATCGCGAGGTACGACGCGCCCCAGAAAAACCAGGTGGCGCCGTAAGCGGCCAGCCGCTTCAAACCCATGGGTAATTTTATCCCGCCCTGATGTCCGGCTGGTCCGCGCAGCGCTTTCGCCGATATAACATGTAAGGCGAGTTAGTCCCCTATGAGAATCAACCCCGCGAAGTGCGTCGCCTGCGGCAATTGCACTTATGTCTGCCCGATGGAGGCGATTTACATCGACCCCGTCCTGAAGCGCGCCACCATCAATCGCGATGAATGCGTGGAATGCTACGCCTGCTTCAACGGCCTGAGCCAGGAACACCTGAATCCGACGATGGTCAGGACGGTCCGCAACCTCTTCAAGATGATGCGGGTGCGCTTCGAGCCCGAACCGGATGTGTGCCCCACGGCCGCTTTCGAGCCGGATAAGCTCGAATGGCCGCGCGTGGTGCGGCGGGCGTTTTCCGATCCGCGCGTGCCGCACGAATCCACCGGCGTGGAAGGCCGCGGCACCGAAGAAGTGAAGACGAACGACGTGAGCGGCCGCGTGAAGGTGGGCGAAGTTGGATTCACCATCGAGTTCGGCAGGCCGGGCGTGGGCGCGCGGTTTTACGAGATCCAGAAGATGAGCCAGACGCTGGCGCGCGCGGGCGTTTCGTTCGAGAAGAAGAACCCGGTCACGTCGCTGATGAGCGATGTAGCCACGGGCACGATTCGCGAAGACATTCTGAACGAGAAAGTAATGTCGGCCATTCTCGAAATCAAGGTGCCGGTGGAGCGTACCGAAGAAGTGATCCGCCTCGTGTGGGATGTGGAGAAGCAGATTTCGACTGTCGTAGCGCTGGGCGTCGGCACGCGCTGCGACGAGAATGGCGAAGACAATGTAGTGGCCCCGATTCTCGAGCGGCTGGGCTACAAACTGGAGCGGGCGAAGACGAACATCGGGCTGGGGCGCATCAACGCCGTTCAGCAGAAGACCGATGCCAAAGAGGTGGTGCACGCATGACGAATACTCTGCACAGATTCGGCGACGCCGAGAGTTTTCGCGACGATTACGTGGTGTTCGCCATCGCAAGCAAGGGCAAAAACGATCAGGACGCGCTGCCGAAATTGCGGCGGTTCCTCGAAATCGCGCGGGAGTACAAGCCGGTGAACCTCGGCGATGCGCGGCATGGCGGGGCGCTGCGGCCCTCGAAAGAAATGAATCCGATGTCGCACTGGCAGCGCGATATGACGCCGGATTTCGACGCCGTGATCGCAGGGCTGGATCATCCGACCACGTGCGCCGCGGTGTTCGACGATCGCGTGAAGGCCGAAGACTTCGTGAAGCGGATTCGCGAGGAAGATCTGGGCCTCAGCGTGAATATCTCGACCTCGATCGACGGCGCCGAACAGTGCTGCCATTACGCCGGGATTCCGCGCCACAGCGTCGGCTATTCGCTGGGCTTCGAAGGCCACACCGAGAAGCTGCCGAACGACCGCGTGATGATGCTTTCCACCATGTGCGGGCACGGCATGGTGAGCCACCAGCTGGCGCGCAAGATGATCGACTGGGTGAAGGAAGGGCGGCGCACGCCGGCCGAAGCGGTAACGTATATGGCGCGGTTCTGTTCGTGCGGCGTATTCAATCCCGCGCGCGCCAAAAGGGTTCTGGAAAGCGTCATCCACCAGAACGGGCAGCCGCTGACGCAGTTGCAGGCCCAGTCCCAGACAAACGCCGATGAATAAACTTCTGCTGCTGTTTTCGCTCGTCGCCCTCGGCCTTCATGCCGAGGTGAAGGTGCTGAAAAATTTCACGCTGATCGATGGCACAGGCCGCGCGCCGGTGGCCCATGCGGCGATGATCATCGATAACGGTAAGATCTCGTGGGTCGGGACCACGGCGAATCTCAAAGCGCCGTCCGGAGCGCAGGTGATCGATCTCACGGGCAGGTATGTGATGCCCGGCCTGATCAATCTTCATGGGCATCTGGGCGCCGTGATCGGCCTGAAGCAGGACGCGAGCTACGAAACGCCGGAGAACGTCGAGAAGAATCTGAAAACGTACGCGTCCTACGGCGTCACCACCGTGCAGAGCATGGGCACGGACAAGCCCTTCGTGCTCGAAATGCGGGACAAGCAGCGGGCCAGCGGCCGGCCGGGCGAGACCCGGATTTACAGCGCCGGGCAGGGCTTTGTATTCAAAGGCGGCTACGGCGGGCTGGCGGGAGTGACGCCCGAAGTGGCCACGCCGGGCGAAGTTGCGCCGCTGGTGGACAAGCTGGCGAACGAGAAAGTCGACATCGTCAAGTTCTGGATGGACAGCGAACTCGGCAAGAAGCCGAAGATGCCGCACTCCATCGGCAAGGCGATCATCGACGCTGCCCACCAGCACGGATTGCCCGTCGCCTGTCACATCTTCTATCTGGAAGACGCGCAGGCCATGACGGACGACGGCGTGAACGGGCTCGCTCACAGCGTGCGGGATCAGCCGGTGAATCAGGCGCTGATCGATTCCATGAAAAAGCACGGCACGTGGCAGATGGCCGAAACGCTGACGCGCGAAGCCGCGATTTTCACTTACGTGAAGACGCCGCCGTTCATCGGCGATCCGTTCTTCACGCGCGGCCTTTCGCCGGAGACCGTCGCCACCCTGAAGACCCCGGCGTTTCATCAGCAGATGATGAAAGCCGTACCCGAATACGAGCAGTTCCACCAGTTCCTGAAGACCGCGCAGGAGAATCTGAAGCGGCTGGCGGATGCGGGCGTGAAGTACGGCATGGGCACGGATTCCGGTCCCCCGACGCGCTTCCCCGGATGGGCCGAGCACTGGGAACTCGAGCTGATGGTGCAGGCCGGGCTCACGCCGATGCAGGTGATCGTGGCATCCACGAAGAGCGGCGCCGAGTTTCTCAAGGCGAAGGACCTCGGCACGCTCGAGAAATCGAAGTGGGCGGATCTGATGGTGATGCAGAAAAACCCGCTGGACGATATCCGGAACACGCGGACGGTGGAAGCGGTTTATATCGCCGGCAACAGGGTGAAGTAGCCGGTCGTGCTGCGCCCTGGGCCGCGGGCGTGTAGCATAAGTGCTGACCGAAATGTCCCCGCGCCGGCGAACCGTCGAGGAGCTTTGTAACGCCGCGCGATCGCTTGGCGAGGCGGAGCGGGGCGAGTTTCTCTCGCGGGCCTGCGATGGCGACGAGGAACTTCGGCTTGAAGTCGAGCGAACGCTCGCCGGGCGTGACTCTGCCGGCGCGGGCGACCTGTCGACTCGAACTTTGCGCATGCTTCCGGCGCAATTGAACTCCTATGAGATCGTTTCTCTGCTCGGGTCAGGAGGAATGGGGCAGGTTTATCGCGCCCACGACCGCGTCCTCGGCCGCGATGTCGCGCTGAAGATCCTGCCACAGGAGTTCATGGGCGATGCGGAACGCGTGGAGCGCTTTCGAAATGAAGCGAGGATACTTGCTTCGTTGAATCATCCCAACATCGGCGCCATCTACGGATACGAACAGGCGAACGGAATCGCGTTTCTCGTTCTCGAACTGGTGGAGGGCGAGACGCTCGGCAGGCAGCGGGGAACGGGCAGCGGAGAACCCGGCGAGCGGCTGCGAAACCTCTCGGAAATCGCAGCGGCGCTCGGGGCCGCGCACCGCAAGGGCATCATTCATCGCGACATCAAGCCTTCGAACATCATGATTACGGGCGAGGGCCGGGTGAAGGTTCTCGATTTCGGGCTGGCGAGAGCAGCCGTGCTGGACGCCTCGTTGACGGAGCCGGGCAGAATCGCTGGAACGCCCGCGTACATGAGTCCCGAACAGATTCGCGGCCGGACTCTGGATGCGCGGTCGGATATCTGGTCCTTCGGCTGCGTCGCGTTCGAACTGTTTGCGGGGGAGAGACCCTTCCGGGGCGAAAGCGCGGCGGATCTGATGGCGGCGATTCTGGAGCGCCCGCCGCACTGGCAGGCGCTTCCCGCGTCGACGCCGGCCAGGGTAGTGGACCTGATTCGCCGCTGTCTGGAGCGCGACCCTGCGCTGAGGCCATCCTGCATGGAAGAGGTGATCGCGCTCATCGAAGAGATTCGCGCCGTTCCGCAACTTGCGATTGCGCCGCGGCAGCGGAGAAAAATTGGATACGCCGGTTCCGCGATGGTGGCCGCGCTGCTGCTGGTCGCGGGCGGCGCGTTCGTAGTTCGGTTGCGCCCGGCGCATGGCCCGCGCTCGGTTGCCGTCCTGCCGTTCAGCAACTCGTCCGGCGACGCGGGCCTTCAATATCTCCCGGATGGTTTTACGGAGCGCATCATCGACCGGCTGTCCGAGATCCCGGACCTGAAGGTGATTTCGCGCAGCGCGGTTTACAACCTGCACGGGGCGGCCTCGAATCCGATCGAAGCGGGGCGCAAACTGGGAGTGGATGCGATCGTAACCGGATCCATCCGGCAGTTTCCGGACCACGTGGAAGCCGCGGTTGAACTGGCGGACTGCCGGAGCGGCCGCCAGATCTGGGGCGAGCACTACCGGGAATCGAACCACGATCTCTTCTCATTCGAACGTACGGCGGTCGACGATATCGCCGGCAAGCTTCGCGCGAAGCTGGAGCCTGCCGGAACCCGGCCCATCGTCCACAGCGACACGGAGAATGCGGGCGCATACCGGCTGTATCTCCAGGGCCGCTATGAGTGGAACAAGCGCAGCATCGAGAGTTATCGCAACGCGATCGCTTACTACCAGAAAGCTCTCGACCTCGATTCGTCGTACGCGCTGGCGTGGGTGGGAATCGCCGAGGCGTGGGCCGCGATGAGCGGCTCGATTGCGTCCGACGAGGTGTTTCCGAGGGCGCGCGCGGCGGCCGAGCAGGCGCTCAAACTCGATCCGCAGCTGGCCGAAGCTCACGCATCGCTGGGCGAAATCCGGTTTCAATATGACTGGGACTGGAACCCCGCTGAACAGGAACTTCGCCGAGCCCTCGCACTCGACGCGAACAACGCGCATGCGCATTCCCTCCTCGGCCGTCTCTTATGCGTTCTCGGCCGGTTTCGCGAGGCGGAGCGGGAGATCGCAAAAGCGGAAGAACTCGATCCGCTCTCGCCGGGGATCTCGACCAACGTGGGATTCGAACACTATCTGGCGCGCGAGTACGAAAAGGCCGCGAAACAGTTCCAGGCCGATCTCGACGTGACGCCGGGATCCTTGACGGCGCGAAGCTATCTGGCCTACGTGCGGGTGGCGGAAGGCCGCGCCGACCAGGCGATCCCCGATTACGAGCGAATGCTGGCCGCCAACCCGTCCGACGTGGACACGATTACCGATCTGGCCAGAGCGTACGCCGTGGCGAAGCGGTTTCCCGCGGCGAAGCAGCTCTATGCGAGACTCCAGTCGGCGAAAGAACATCAGTTCGTTCTTCCGACGCAACTGGCCGAAGTG
>DAIDJK010000323.1 GCA_027450225.1 Bryobacterales bacterium
GGCGGCGTCGGATGGATTGGCGGCGGCGTAGCGGAGTTCGAGTTCGGCGGCTTTGAGGGGCCGCTCCGTCTGCGAATAGAAGATGGCGAGCACCTGGGCGACAACGGCATCGTTCGGGGCGAGCGCTTCGGCCTTTCGGGCAACGCGGTCGGCGTCCGGGCGGCGGTTCAGCTTCAGATCGAGATCCGCCATGGCGGCCCAGACGCGGCCGTTCGCGGGCTGGAGCTTCGCGGCGGCTTCGAGTTTCGATTCGGCGGTGGGCAGATCGTTTTGAAAAAGCGCGAGCAGCCCGGCTTTGTAGACCGCATCGAAAGATTGTGGCTGCGCGGCGAGCAAAGGCGCGAGCAAAACGAGAATAACGGGAACCACCGGGTATCCCGCTATTTTAGCGTCAGACGAACACGGTAGAGACGTCTACGGCGGAGCGGTTGCCTTCCACCACGACGATGCCGGATTCGGTGACGTGATAGAGCTTCTTATCCTGCGCGACGTCGTAACCGATGCAGGTATCGGGCGGGACACGGACGTTTTTATCGAGGACGGCGCGGCGGACGCGGGCGCGGCGGCCGATATCGCAGTTATCGAGGATGACGGAATCCTCGATCCAGGCGCCGGCATGCACCTTGACGCCGCGGCCGAGCACGGAATTCTTGACGTGGCCGCCGGAGAGAATGCAGCCGCCGGAGACGATGGAATCGATGGCCTCGCCGCGGCGGTTTTCGTCATCGAAGGTGAATTTGGCGGGCGGATCGGGATAACTGCTGGTACGGAGCGGCCACTGGCGGTTATAGAGATTCAGCGCCGGCTTGACGGAACGGAGATCCATGTTGGCTTCCCAGTAAGCGTCGATGGTGCCGACGTCCCGCCAGTAAGCGGGCTGGTCGGGCGGCTCGCCGGGAATCGTGTTGGTCTGAAAGTCGTAGGCGTAGATGTCCTGGGCATCCTCGACCAGTTTCGGGAGGATATCGCGGCCGAAATCGTGGGAGCTGGCTTCGTCCGCCGCATCGTCATGAAGCGCCTTGAGCAGGGTGCGGGTGGCGAAGAGGTAATTGCCCATGGAGGCGAGCACTTCCTGCGTGCGGCCGGGCATGGCGGGGGCATCCGGATTCTTTTCGTGGAAGTTGCGGATGCGATGCTCTTCGTCGATTTCGATGACGCCGAATTCGTGGGCGTAGCGCTTGTGGACGGGGATGGCGGCGACGGTGCAGGCGGCGTTCTTCGACTGGTGGAATTCGATCATATGCGCAATGTTCATGCGGTAAATATGATCCGCGCCGAAGATGGCGACGACGTGCGGCTCGGCCTGTTCGATGAGGTTGATGTTCTGGTAGATGGCGTCGGCGGTGCCCTGGTACCAGGTTTCGCCGGCGGAGCGCATCTGGGCGGGGACGGGAATGATGAACTGATTTTTGAGAATGCCGCCGGCCTGCCAGCCCTCGCTCAGGTGCTGGAGGAGGCTTTGACTGCGGAACTGGGTGAGGACGTAGATGGAATAAATGCCGGAATTGAGGAAATTGGAGAGAACGAAATCGACGATGCGGTATTTTCCGCCGAAGGGAACGGCGGGTTTCGCGCGTTCTTTGGTGAGTGGGTAAAGCCGGGTTCCTTTGCCCCCGGCGAGGATGATTCCGAGCACGCGCAGTCGCATGGCAACGTTATTGTGGCAGCATGCCGCCTTGCTCCGCAACACGCCCGGCGCGCATTTGCGCAACCGCGGCTGTGATAGCTTACGGCGGTATGAAAAAGGTGCTGCTGGCGGCGCTGATTGGGGGCGCTTACTTCGCGGGGCGGGCGGATATTTCGCGCGAAGTGAAGCTGGAGAACAAAAAAGTACGGGTGATTGAAATGGACTACAAGCCGGGCGAGCCGCGCACGAGATCGATCCGGCCGGCGGACCAGGTGATCGTGTTTCTGGACGATTCGCGGTATGAACGGGTGGACCCGGACACGGGAGCGAAGACGGTGCGGACGCGGAAATCGGGCGACGTGATCTGGCATAACAAGGGCGAAGTGAGTCCGCAGCTGACGAATCTGGGGTCGAAGACGTATCGGACGATCGTCGTGGAATTGAAATAAAGCGCGCGGGCCGCGGGGCGGCAATGCGAAACGAGGATGGCGCGGGATTGCCGGCAGCCCGCGGCGGAACTCCCGTGGGCCGCGTTGCGGGCTCCGCCGCAACCCTTCGGGCGGGCAGGACGTGGCCCGGCAGCCTGGTTGCGCGCCGCCGCAGATGACCCGCGGCGACTTGCTCCGGGCGCCCCGCTCCGGGGCCAAATGGCGCCCGCGCGGCCTGACGCGAGTTCCACCACAGGCTGCTAGAATCCGTTACTGAACGATGCAACGGTTTCGAATCGGCGCGGTAACAGACGAATTTTCGCCGGATATTGCGATCGCCGCGCCGGCGATGCGCGAGTGCGGCATGGTGGGCGCGGAGCTGCGCGTGATCGGGGGGCGGAACATTCTCGATCTGAGCGATGCGGAGATTGACGACGCGATGAGCGTGATCGGGAAGAACGAACTGCGGGTGGTATCGATCGCGTCCCCGCTGCTGAAATGCACGCTGCCGGAAGCGCCGCCGGTGGACACGCGATTTCAGCAGGACATATTCGCTTCGAAGCACACCTATGAAGACCAGCCGCGGCTGGCGGAGCGGGCGTTCGCGGTGGCGAAGCGGACGGGCGCGAAAGTGATCCGGGTGTTTTCGTTCTGGCGCACGGTGGCGCCGGAAGCGGTGTTCGAGCGGGTGGTGGAAGCGCTGCGGGACATGGCGGACCAGGCGGCGCGGCACGACCTGATCATTGGAATCGAAAACGAGCATGCGTGCAACGTGGCGACCGCGCAGGAGGCGGCATGCGTGCTGGCGGCGATTGACCATCCGAATCTGAAAGTGGTGTGGGACCCGGCGAACGCCTATGTTTCGGGCGAGAAGCCGTTCCCTTCGGGGTACAAGCTGCTGGAAGTGGAACGCATCGCGCATGTGCATGCGAAAGACTGCACGCTGGAAGACCACCATGCGGTGTGGCAGCCGCTGGGCGAAGGCGATGTGGACTGGGAAGGGCAGATCGACGCGCTGGCTGAAGACGGATACAACGGATTTATCCATCTGGAGACCCACTGGGGCGGGCCGGGCGGGAACAAACTGGAAGGCAGCAAAATCTGCGCGAGGAACCTGCGGAAGCTGGTGGCGGCGACGGCGCTGTGAAGGCGTGACGCGGGCTCGCGAACGGGCGTGAGCGGCGGGATGGTGGCGCGAAGTTGCCATTACATATGGAACGGCGTCATGCGGCGGGCTTCATTTCGGCCGGGCGGGGCGGATTTTCGGGCGCCGGAGCCGGTTTCGCGGCCGCGGGCAGCGGCTGCGCGGCGGCGAGGCTGCGGTTTTCGCGCTCGAGGGCTGCGGTTTCGGACGACGGATCGGGCTTTGCGGGCTCCATAAGTTCTTCCGTTTGTTCCGGTTGCATGGCGATGCTGGGTTCGTTCGGAATTTCGTCCCGCAGGGCTTTCAGGCGATTGAAATCTTCGACCGCGCGGCGGTAAAGGCGCTCGGCCTGGGCCTGATATCGGAGCATGACGGACCAGACGTTCGATTCCTTCGCCATGCGGCGGAAACCTTCGGCGAGACAGTAATTGCGGTTCTGCGCCTTGCAGACTTCGATTTCGCCGTAGCCGATGAGCTTCTCGTCCATGGGCTGGATGGGATTGTCGTAACGATCGAGCGCGA
>DAIDJK010000324.1 GCA_027450225.1 Bryobacterales bacterium
GGATAGTAGCGCAATCGGCGCTCCATCGCCGCGTCAGTAAAAGCTCTGGTTTCCGCGATTCTCCTGACGCTGCTGCGTTATTTGAGGCGTGCTCCGCGCCAAAAGGCGCGGCGGGCAGGCTGCCGGTATCGCGCCTTTCATATACAGGTGGATCGAAGCGGGCTCGCCGTGCCGATCTGCCTGTTCCTCAGTTCCCCACGGACATCACCAGTTTCTGCGTCCCCGCGGTTCCGCCGAGCGAGATGGCGACGGGCGCGGTATCGCTCGCCGGTATGGCCGGAACAACGATATTGAACTGGTAAAGACCCACATAATTCGGAGCGAGTCCGGCGTAAGTGACCTGGGCCTGCACCCCCCCCACCATGATCTGCAGCGACGCCTGCAACTGATTGCTCTGCTGCACGATCTGTCCCGCCGTAATGGCCGGCGTTACCGGCCCGAAGCCGATTCCGTAAATGGTCACGTTATCGCCCGGCTTCGCGCGCGCCGTCTGGATGCCGGATACGCTGGTGGGGAGTATGTAGGTGTAGGTGTTCGAAAGCATTGCCACAACGTAAGGATTGCCGTTGATGGTGAAGGCGGATGGCGCCAGCAGGCCGGGTTCGGTGGCGTTCACATTCACCGTGAAGGCGGCGCTGGTTCCGCCGGCCGTGGTAATCACCACCGGCTGATTGCCCGTGGGCACGCCCGAAGGAACCTGCGCATTCACCTGTCCGGGACTTACGTAATCCACATAGGCCGGTAATCCCGCGATGGTCACCGTGGTACCCGCCAGCGTTGTCGGCGCGAGCGTGCCCTGGAAATCGCTTCCCGCCCACAGATGGGAAAGCGTCGTCGCCAGATTCACGCCATAAATTTCAATCCATGTCGCGGGAGCGACGGAACTGAACCCTCCGTAGCCGCCCGCGCTGATCACGCCCTGGGACGTCCGGATCATGGGCGTGGGGTCGAAGGTGCCCACAATCTGGCCCGCGATGGTCGCGCCCGCCGTCTGGCCTACCTGACCCACTGCGCAGTTGGCTCCCGTCACCACCGTGCAGGTTGCCGATCCCGTGTACTCAAAGTTGAAGTTCGCGAAACTATAGAAATGAATGGGGGAGCCGCTGTTCTGCGTCAGCGTGATCACCAGCGAATACGGCCCTTTCGCCTGAGCCGAAAACTGGTTGCTTCCCGGCGCCGTAATCGCGATCAGCGGGAATGCTCCGTTGCCGGGATAGGATAGAACGAAGCTGTAACTCCCGCCGTTTCCGAATCCGGTATAGGTTCCCGAAAGCGTACAGTTGGTGTTGGTTCCGTCGTAGCTGCAATTGCCCCATTGCATATTGCTCTGGCCCTGGCCCGCGCCATTGGGGCCGATACCGGTCAGTTGAAATGTTTCATTACTTTGACCCAGCGTAACAATGGCATGGGCCGGAGAAACGGCAATAAGAACGAATAAAGCGAGACTACAGGAAATCTTCACGTGGGCTCCAGTTGGGTATTCGGATGAGTGGCGAGGAGTCCGAATTTTAACATCGACCGGAGTTATTCGCCTGCAAAATGTAACCCGATAGTAGTACCTGGCCGCCGACTGGTCACGCTCTTTTTAGTCTGTATTTCCTTTGCTTTCACCACCGGAATTCCCGCGGCCCGGATTTGCGTGCTAACTTCTCTCAACGGCGCCTGTCGCGCCCGGAGGCGTGGCGCGGGATCATCCGTTTCGCAAATTCGAAAAAACGAACCCAATCGGGCGGCTCACCGGAGCAGCCGCACGCGGTTATTCTCGGTATCGCTGATATAGACATCGCCATTTCCGGCGACGAACACGCCGTGCGGCCGCGCCAGTTTCGCTTTCAGCGGATCGCCGTCCGGACCGTCGCCGCGTTCGCCGGTACCGGCCACTGTCGTGATCCTGCCCGATGGATCGACGCGCCGGATCGCGTGGTTTTCGGTGTCCGCTATATAGAGGCTGCCGTCAGGCGCCACAGCCACGCCTTTCGGCCCCGAAAGCTTCGCGTCGCGCGCGTCGCCGCCGTCGCCTGAATATCCCTTTTGTCCATTTCCGGCGAAGTGATAAATCCGTCCGGCTTTCGGATCGATCCGCAGGATGGCGTTGCCTTCGCGCAGCGCCAGATAATAGTCGCCGCTCTTCCCGATGGCGAGTGCGCGCGGTCCATCGAGCGGCGTTCCGGCCAGCGGCGCGCCGTCCGCCGCCGGGCCACGCGCTCCCGTTCCGGCCCAGGTGTCGATCAGCCCCGACTTCAGGTTCAGCGCCCGGATTCGATAGTTCAGAATGTCGCAGATCATTAATGTTCCGTCCGGAGCGAACGCGATACTGTGTGGCTGTTTCAGTTGCGCGTGCTCCGCGGGGCCGCCATGGCCCGAAAAGCCTTCCGCGCCCGTTCCCGCCACGGTGGAAATTGTGCCCGTCCCGCGAGCGATTCGCCGAACCGTGTGGGTCAGGCGGTCACAGAAGAACAGGTCGCCCTGCGCGTCGAAAGCGATCTCATATGGTTCGTTCAGCTTCGCGCGGACTGCCTGGCCGCCATCGCCCGCGTAGCCTTTCTCTCCGGTCCCGGCCACGAGAGACAGGCGGCGCGTCGCGAGATCCAGCCGCATGATCCGGTGATTGTTGGTGTCGCAGAAATAAAGGTCGCCATCCGGCCCGATCGCCAGGCCGAAAGGCTGATCGATCCGGCCTTCCGAAGATCCCGCCACGCCATCGCCGGCGATGGTGGTCAGGGTATGGGTCTGGGCGGCTGCCAGCAGCGCGGCGGCGGCCGACATGGCGAGGATTCGAGCAATACCGAACATGACTAACGATGTTAATCGCTGTCAGCGTTCGTCGCTCGTCTCTTCGACGAATTTCTCCACGTGAACGCGGTAGAGCGCCGGTTTCCCATCGCGGTCGCTGGCGAAGAAAACGCTCTGGCTGTCGGGCGAGAACCTGGGCCGCACCATCGACGGGTCGGACGCATGGTGCTCGCAGAGCGCCAGTTCGCGCCGCACCGCACGCACCAGCAGCAGCACATAGGAAGAAGCCCGGCTTCGGCTCGCGCCCACGAAAACCGAGGCATCGGCATTCGGGGCCACCGACGCGTACTGGCTGGTCTTCGCGATCAGCCTGTCGGTATTCGTATCGGGATCGTTCTCGCGGAGGGTCACCAGTTCCCTGGGATTGTCCGGATTGTGCAGGTAGGCGAGCGTGCGCCCGGAAGGAATCCAAATCGCCTCTCCGGTGGCGCCGGGCGCGAGACGAAATTCATGGCTGGTTTTGGGCGCCGCGACATCGAGCAGCCCGATTCGTCCGGCGGCCCGGTAGAGAATCTGGTTCCGGCGAGGCCGCGCCATCAGGATCTCGATCCCGAACGGGAACTCGCGCAGCGTTCGTGTTCCGCGCACTCCGGTTTCAACGATTCGGGATTTTCCCGGCGCGCATTCCGCCACGAAAACTGAGTTTGACGACGCCGCCGAAAGCGCGGTGAAGGAGAAGCCGTCCGGAGCGCGATGGAGTTCCCGGATTCGGTCGGAGGATACCGAGCCCATCTGGATCGACGGCCCGTCGATAAACAGGAATTCGCGGTCGTCCGATGTGAAGGTGAGGCTGTCACGATCGAGCGCGGCGGCATCGGTGATCTGGCGAGAATCCCCGGTCCGCAGGTTCATCAGGAACGCCTGACGGGACCCGGCGCGGTCGCTCCAGTAGAGCAGTTCGCCCCGGCGCGTGAATTGCCGCTGCCATGGCGCGGTGAAGCCGCTCGCGAAAGCCGGGTCCGTGAGGCGGATTACCGGGAATTCGGTAGCGGGGTCGGAATATTTCAGCCACTCGGGGCCGAAAATCCGGCCCGCCGCGGCCATCGCCAGGAAATGGCGCCGGGGGAAAAGAAAAACGCCGATGACCTTATCTTAGTTCTGATCTTTGGTTCTGAGCTTGGTTCTGAGCTTAGTTCTGCCCGGCGGCGCCACCGGAGTGGCTGGCCTGATAATGCGCCTTCAGCAGATCGTTGCCCCAGTCGTTCTTGTAATCCCGCCATACCGAGTGGATGTGGTTTCCGCCATTCTGCGTGTTGTCGAGCTCGATCAGGAACGCCGGCCCCTGCACCCGGTAATAATGAAGATCGCCCGGCTGAGTGGAGCCGGACCAGGCGAAATACATCTCGTCCTTCGGCGTGTTCTTCGCCAGCTGCATGCGCGCTTCGGCCATGTGCGGCGGCACGTTGTCGGCATAGACTTCGATCAGCGACAGAAGTTTGTCGTACTGCTCGGGCGTCATTTTCGCGGCGCTCAATCCGTTCGGCTGGCCGTTGAGGGCCGCCTGCCGCGAGGCCATCGTGATGATGTCCTTGTACGCTGTCTTGTCCACCACGGCGGTTGCCTTCTGCTGTTCGTTGAGCGAATTCACCATGGCATAGCCGTAGTCGTCTTCGTTTGCCAGCGTCCGAAGCCCCTTGCGAGGACCCTGCCGCACTTCGGCCGGATTGGCGCCGAAGAAACTCGGGGCATCCACCACATGGCCGTTCACGATGGTGTAGTTCTGGCTGATGTGGTGGCCTTCAATCCGGTAGCCCCACGTGCCGTCCTGCTTCGGATCGCCGAAGATGGTCACGTAGTAATTTTGCGGATCGCGCCACGGGCCGGAACCGCCTTCCATCAGCAGCAGCACCTGGTCGAGGCTCATTATGTTCTCGGCTTTGATGAGGCCAGCCTGACTCAACCCGGCGGCCAGCAGCGCCGTCGCCATCTCGCGCTGCTGCGGCATCAGCTCGCGCATCGAGAGGCCCTTGCGGGTTTTGGGGATGAAGTGCCAGTCGAAGCGCTCTTCGTCTTCGAACTTGTACTGCGCCCGCTCCTTCTGCTCCGGGCTGAGCGACTCCAGAAAATGCTGAGCGGCCAGAACCATCACGGTCGACTCATCGGCCCTTTTGTACGCCGCCATCAGCAGGATCGCCCCGATGCCGATCGCCGCAACGCGAAAACACGCGAGCTTCATGGGGGAGATTCTATATCAATGGCCGGCGCAGTGGGGGGCCACGGCAATGGAAGCCCGGCGATTTATGCTGTCCGTTCGTGGGACCCGGAGCGCGCTTCCATCGCGTGAGATGCGCTGGCGGCGTGATTGCTTTATACAGGAACTACGGCCATGCTCACCGAATTCTGGCAGTCGATCCGTAATCTCGCCCGAAATCCGGGCTTTTCGCTGCTTGCCGTGACCACGCTGGCGCTCGGCATCGGCATCAGCACGGCCGTCTTCAGCGTGGTGAACGGCGTCCTTCTCGAGCCGCTGCGTTTTCGTGATCCGGACCGCATTGTGGCGCTCACGACGAGTGACCGGGCGCGTCCAAGGCCATCACCGCGAATGAGCGGCGGCGATTTCATGGAAGTGCGCGCGCAGAATCGCGTGTTCGAAGGGATCAGCGTCTACTTCGGTGGAGAGGTGGGGGTCGAGGCGGCGGGCGGCGCCGAATTCGCCGGCGTGGAGTGGGTGAATCCGGAATTCTTCCGCATTCTTGGCCAGAATGTCCCGCCCATGGGCTCATCCGGCGCCATCGTCAGCGAGGGTTTCGCGGCGCGGCGGTTCGGCGATTCGGCCCGGGCGGCGGGAAGCGTCGTTCGTGTCGAGAATCGCGCTTACGCGATCACCGGCGTACTCGCGTGTCCGCGCTTTCCCGAAGGCACGGACGTGTGGCTCCCCGCGCCCTATGATCCTGAAAACCGCAACCACACCGCGATCAATTACCGCGCCGTGGCGAAGCTGCGCCCGGGTGTTTCGCTCGAAAGCGCGCAGGCGAATCTCGACGCCATCTCCGGGGCGCTCGCCGCGACGAATCCGAAAACGAATACGGGCCGGAGAATCGTGGCCGTCCGCCTCGGCGAGCAACTCACCGGACCCGTCCGCACCATGCTCGTGGTCCTGTTCGGCGCCGTGCTGCTGGTTTTGCTGATTGCGTGCGTGAATGTCTCGAACCTGCTGCTGGCGCGCGCCGCCGCCAGACGCCGCGAGATTGCCGTGAGGACTGCGCTTGGAGCATCGTTCCTGCGAATCGTGAGGATGCTTCTCATCGAGAGCGCCGTTCTGGCTCTGGCGGCGGCGGTTCCCGGCCTCGGTCTCGCCTCCCTGCTCAGGCGCGTGATGCTGCATCTTGCCCCGGCGAACCTGCCGCGCATGGCTGAGGTCCGCATGGATGCGCCTGTGCTCGCCTTCGCCTTCGGGATATCGCTGCTCTCCGCGCTGATTTTCGGATTGCTCCCCGCCTTCCAGATTTCGCGGCAGCAGCTCTCGGCGAGGACTGCGCTCGGCGGCTCCCGGAACCGCCTGCGCAGCGCTCTGGTCATCGCCGAAGTTGCGCTCTCGGTCGTTCTCGCCATCGGGGCAGGGCTGTTCTTCCGCACCCTGCTGGCGCTCAATGCCGCGCAACTCGGCTTCGCGCCGGACAACGTTCTGGTGATGTACGCGCACGCTCCGGCCAGGACGCTTGCGGAGTACGTGAACACCGGCCGCTTCTTCACCAGCCGGCTGCTGCCCGAACTTGCGCGCATTCCTGGCGTGACTGCCGATGCCGCGGTGATGGGTCTGCCCGCCGGCCAGTACGGTTCGAACGGGTATTATGCCGTGCTCGGGAAGCAGGTTTTCGCGGAAGGCCGGAAACTGCCGGAATCGAACTGGGCTCTGGCCAGCCCGAACTACTTCCGCACCATGCGAATCCCGCTTCTGCGCGGCCGGGACTTCACGGCGCGCGATTCGTTCGGCGCGCCACAGGTCATCATCGTCAGCGAAAGCGTGGTGCGCCAGATCTTCGGCGCGGAAAACCCGCTTGGCCGGCAGATCGTCTGCGGACTCGATGAGTACTCGATGAAGCCGATGACCATCGTCGGCGTTGTGGGCGACGTGCGGCAGGATTCGCCGGGCTCGTCGCCGGGGCCGGAACTCTACATGCCCATCGAACAGCACCCGTATTACGGCAATGAACTGCAGGTGATTCTGCGCACCGCGGTTCCGCCGCCGAATCTCACCGGCGCCGCGCGCG
>DAIDJK010000325.1 GCA_027450225.1 Bryobacterales bacterium
CGCTTCAACGCGTTCATCGGCCCGCAGGGCACGCAGGATATGATCCTGACTCCGGAGGGCAATACCGGCAACTATTTCTCCACGCAGCGGCGCGCCGCGCGGCGCACCGAATGGCTGGAGACCTGGTCGCCCGTGCCGCTCACGTTCCTCGGCGCCCATCAGATCAAGGTCGGCAGTTCGTGGACTGCCTCAGGCGATCAGGGCCAATACTTCGACCGGCCGATCGACATTCTTAATTCCGGCGGCGCGATTCTTCAGCGCATCTCTTTCTCAAACGCGAATTCGTTCAACCGCAGCGATACCGAAATCAGCGCCTTCGTTCAGGACCACTGGACTGTGAGCCCGACTCTCTCTCTCGATTACGGCGCTCGCGTCGAACACCAGCAGCTCGCGGAAAATCTCCGGATCGCTCCGCGCATCGGCGCGGCGTGGAATCCGTTTCACGACGAGAAAACCGTTATCCGCTTCGGCTGGGGCCAGTTCTACGATCACATCCCGCTCGATGTCTACACGTTCGGCCGCTATCCTACCCGCATCATCACGAATTTCGGTCCGGATGGCTTGCCCCTCGGGCCGCCGGTTACCTATACCAACGTCATCGGCTCGGCGAACGGGCCCAAGTCGTTCTTCGTGCGCGGCGAGCAGGTGGCGGGCGCCTTTTCACCGCGCGGCTCCACATGGAATGCGCAGTTCGAGCGTATCGTCAATTCGCGCTTCCGCTTTCGAACTGTATTCATTGACAATCGTTCCGTCGGGCTCATCACCTTCGCGCCCCAGCCCGTGGATGGCGGCGAGCAGATCGTACTCAACGGGAATGGTTACGGGCGTTACTGGCAGGCGGAGTTGACGGGCAAAGTCACCTGGGGCTCTGACAGCCAGCTGACTTTCTCTTATGTGCGATCCCGCAGCCGCGGCAATCTCAACGGCTTCGATTCCTTCCTCGGCAACTTCCCCGGGCCGCTCGTGCAGAACGATCTCTATTCCAACCTTCCGGGCGATATTCCGAACCGCCTCGTGGCATGGGGCATGGTAAATACTCACATCTGGAAGCTGATGATCGCGCCTACGGCCGAGTTCCGTACCGGCTACCCTTACGCCGCGATGAACCAGTTTCAAAGTTACGTCGGCCTGCCGTATTCAGACGCCACGCGCTTTCCGGATTTCTTCGATGTGGATGCGCGTATCCTTCGGGATTTCAAATATCGCGGCAAGTACAACATTCGTCTGTCCGTCACCGGCTTCAATCTGACAAACCATTTCAACGCGCTCGCCGTGCACGAGAACATCGCCGACCCGCAGTACGGCATCTTCTTCGGCAACTGGCACAGAAGATACCGGTTCGATTTCGAAGTTCTGTTCTAACGCCCGGCCCGGCGAGGCCTTCGACGGTTCCGCCTTCTCGCTATACTGATCGTTTCCATGCCAATTCTGGATGTGAACGAGATCCGGCGGATCCTGCCGCATCGTTACCCGTTCCTGCTGGTCGCTCGCATTGTCGAACTTACGCCCGAAAAGGTAGTCGGGATCAAGAACGTTACCATCAACGAGCCTTTCTTCAACGGCCACTTCCCGGATTTTCCCGTCATGCCGGGAGTTCTCATGGTGGAAGCGATGGCGCAGGCAGGCGGCATTCTCGTCCTCACCAGCACGCCGGACCGCGAGAATAAAATCATGTTCCTGGTATCGGTAGACCAGGCGAAGTTCCGCAAACCCGTCGTTCCCGGCGACACCTTGCGCATCGAGATGACCGTGCTCCGCCGCAAGGGCACCGTGGCGAAGATGGCGGGCCGGGTTACCGTGGATGGCGTTCTGGTGGCCGAAGCCGAACTGATGTGCAAGCTCGAAGACCGCGAGGACGGCCTCGGCAAACTGCGGATGGATCTCGAGACCCGGGCGCTCTCGTAGGGAATGCCGGTTCACGCCACCGCTATCGTCGATCCCGGCGCGCGCATCCACCCCACAGCCGAAATAGGTCCCTGGTGCTTCGTGGGTCCGGAAGTCGAGATCGGCGCCCGCACACGCCTGATGGCGAATCTCTACATCGAAGGCCCCTCCACGATCGGGGAAGACAACATCTTTTTCCCGTATTCCACGGTCGGCGTCGCCTCCCAGGACAAGAAGTACAAAGGCGAACGGGCTTATACGAAAATCGGCAGCCGCAACAGCATCCGGGAATTCGTTACCATTCACCGGGGAACCGAAGGCGGCGGGCTTCGCACCGAAATCGGCGACGATTGCCTGCTGATGACGCAGGCCCATGTCGCGCACGATTGCCGCATCGGCAACAACGTGATCCTCGGCAACAGCGTCGGTCTCGCCGGCCACGTCGTCATCGAAGACTGGGCGGACGTGAGCCCGTTCAGCGGCGTCCATCAGTTCTGCCGCATCGGAAAGCACGCGTTCGTCGGTCCCTACAGCGTGATCAAACAGGATGTGATGCCGTACTCGCTCACCAGCGCGCAGCCGCATGTGGCGGTATTCGGGGCCAACAGCATCGGGCTGAACCGCCGCGGCTTCGAGCCGGGGATTATCGAGCGGCTCCAGACGGCCATCCGTCTTCTCACGCGCGCGGGCCTGAATACGTCGCAGGCCATTGAGCGCATCCGCGCCGAAGTGCCGCAATGCGCGGAGGTCGATGAACTCATCGCATTCATCACCAGTTCCGGGCGCGGCGTCGTAAAAGGATGAAATACGGCATCATCGCCGGCAACGGGCGCTTTCCCGTCATCGCGCTCGAAACCGCGCGGAAACAGGGCGATGAAGCGGTGGCCATTGCGATTCGCGAAGAGGCCGCGCCGGAAGTGGAGCGGGCCGCCGCCCGGTGCTACTGGATCTCGCTCGGCGAACTCAGCCGGCTCATCGAAATCTGCAAGCGCGAAGACATCAGCCGGATCATGATGGCCGGGCAGGTGAAACACGCGAAGATTTTCTCCTCCATCCGTCCGGACTGGCGGCTCTTCAAGCTTCTTGCCGCGCTGCCGCGCAGGAACACCGATTCGCTCATCGGCGCGGTGCGGAAGGTGCTGGCCGACGAAGGCATCGAACTGGTCGATTCCACCCTGCTCCTCAAGCCCCTGCTCGCTCCGGCGGGAGCAATCACGAAGCGCAGGCCCGATTCCGATGAACGCCGCGACATCGACTACGGCCGCCGCATCGCTCATGCGCTCGCCAGCCTCGATATCGGCCAGAGCGTCGCGGTCGCCGAGCGCGCCTGCGTGGCGCTCGAAGCGATGGAAGGGACCGACGCGATGCTGCGCCGCGCCGCGGGGCTCGTGGAAGGCAGGCGTCTTACGCTGGTGAAATCCTCGTCGCGGCGGCGGCATCTTCTTTTCGATGTTCCCGTAATCGGCCCCGGAACAGTCGATGTCATGATCGAAACCGGAACAACAGCGCTCGCCGTCGATGCCGGAAGAACCCTGATGCTGGACAAGGAC
>DAIDJK010000326.1 GCA_027450225.1 Bryobacterales bacterium
GCCGTGATCACGAATTTGAGCTGGTAATCGAATTCGGCGGTCAACCGGCGAAGAACGCCGGCATTGCGGCGCAGACGCTCGTGCTGCGCGCGGAACGGACCTTCGGGCGTGGAGTTGGCCAGTTTCGGGCTGAGGCTCATCAGATCGCAGGCGACCGGAGCATAAACCGTGCCGGCCGTTTCGACGGTGATGTGATAGCCGCGATGGCGCAGCTGACCTGAAAGCTCGACGATGCCGGGCGCAATCATCGGCTCGCCGCCGGTGAGCACGACGTGCCTGGCGGGCGCGAATTCAGCGACGCGCGAAACGATTTCATCGATTTCGAAATGTTCGCCTTCCGGATTCCAGGACGTATACGGCGTATCACACCAGGAGCAGCGCAGATTGCAGCCGCTGGCGCGCACGAAAACGGAGGGCATGCCGACGAGCGAACCTTCGCCCTGCACGGAATAAAAAATTTCGGCGATGCGCATTCCTAAACAGCCCGAACCGGATCAATGACGCCCGCTTCATCGAAACCCCGCGCGCGCAGGATACAGGAATCGCACTGGCCGCACGGACGGCCGGAGGGATCGGGGTCATAACAACTCAGGGTGGACCCGAACGGCACGCCGAGTTCATGACCGAGCCGCACGATTTCGGCTTTGGTGAGCGAAATGAGCGGCGTATGGATTTTCGTCCTCAGCGCACCTTCCACACCAGCTTTCGTGGCGTGATTCGCCATGGTTTCGAAGGCGCGGATGAACTCGGGGCGGCAATCGGGATAACCCGAATAATCGAGTGCGTTCACGCCGCTGAAGATGTCGGCCGCTCCAAGCACCTCCGCGAAGGCGAGGGCGAAGGAAAGGAAGATGGTGTTGCGGGCGGGTACGTAGGTGACCGGGATTTCCGCGCTCATCTGTTTCTCATCGCGCGACTTCGGAACCGCGATGTCATCGGTGAGGGCGGAGTGGCCGAAGGCGCGCAGATCAAACCGGACGATTTCGTGTGAAGCGGCGCCGAGCGAGCGCGCCAGCGCGGGGGCGCGGTCAAGTTCGATCCTGTGGCGCTGCCCGTAATCGAAAGAGAGCGCGTGGCATTCGAAGCCTTCGCGGCGAGCGATGGCGAGACAGGTTGCCGAATCGAGACCGCCGCTCAGCAGACAAACAGCGCGGCGGCCCGCGGATGGATCAGACATGAGGGGGATATTTAATGTTATCGAACATGAGCGAGCTCTGCTTTCTTCCGGCAACTGAGATGGCGCGGCTGATGCGCGCGAAGGAGCTTTCGGCTCGCGAACTGCTGGAGGCGCACCTGCGGCAAATCGAGCGCGTGAATGCGAAGGCGAACGCCATCGTGACGCTCACGCCGGAACGCGCCATTCAACAGGCGGCGCAGGCGGACGAAGGCGCGGCGCGCGGGCGGTTCCTGGGACCGCTGCACGGTTTGCCGATCGCGCACAAGGATCTGGTGGATACCAAAGGCATCCGCACCACTTACGGATCGCCGATTTTTCGCCACCACGTGCCGGAAGCCGACGCGCTGATAGTGGAGCGCATCCGCGATGCGGGTGCCGTGCTGATCGGCAAGACCAATACGCCGGAGTTCGGCGCGGGATCGCAGACGTTCAATCCGATATTCGGAGCGACCCGGAATCCATTCGACCTGACGAAGACGGCGGGCGGCAGCAGCGGCGGCGCGGCGGCGGCGCTGGCGTGCGGGATGCTGCCGATTGCCGATGGCAGCGATATGGGCGGCTCGCTGCGCAATCCGGCGAGTTTCTGCTCCGTTGTGGGGATGCGAACTTCGCCCGGACGCGTGCCGAGCGTACCGTCTCTCGCGTCGCCGTGGCAGGCGCTGAGCGTGCTGGGGCCGATGGCGCGCAATGTGCCGGACCTGGCGCTGCTGCTTTCGGCGATGGCGGGGCCGGATGCGCGTTCGGCGATGTCGCTCGACGAGCCGGGCTCGACATTCGCGCGCCCGCTCGATCGCGATTTCAGGGGCGCGCGCGTGGCATGGATCCCAAAGCTGGCCGATGCGGTTTTCGAGCGGCGCGTAACGGAAGTATTCGAATCACAGCGGAAGACGTTCGAAGCGCTTGGATGCGTGGTGGAAGAGGCCCAGCCCGACCTGGCCGGCGCGGATGAAATTTTCCGTACGCATCGGGCAGAGGCTTTTTACTCGAGATTCGGACCGCTGCTCGAGGCGCATCGCCCGGAATTGAAGGACACGGTGATCGAGGAAATCGAACGGGGTTCGCGACTGACGCTGGCGGACGTCGCGCGCGCGGATACGGCCTGGAGCCGGTTGCTTCACCGCACAGGCGGGTTCATGCAGCGATACGATTTCCTGGCGCTTCCGACGGTGCAGGTGGCGCCGTTCGACGCGGACCAGCCTTATCCCGCGGACATCGACGGGGTTGCGATGGGAAGCTACATCGACTGGATGCGTTCGTGCTACTACATCACGGTCACA
>DAIDJK010000327.1 GCA_027450225.1 Bryobacterales bacterium
GGACCGCGAAGGCCCGCCCGGCTTTTCGTGTTATCCCTCAAACGTGGTCGCGCCCGTGCTCCGGCCGGAACGGTGGTACGATTCTTCCGGAGGTCCACATCCGCCGATGATCCACAAGCCGACTCCCTGCTCCCGCCGCAATTTCCTCAAAACCGGTCTCGCCGCTGGCGTGCTGGCCGGAACCGGAACGCTGCCCGCCATCGCCCAGTCCCGGGGCACAGCCACCGACTGGGTCACCCTCGGCCACTCCGGCGTGAAAGTCACGCGCCTCGCCTTCGGTACCGGCACTTTCAGCGGCAAGGTGCAGCGCGACCTCGGCCAGGAGGCCTTCACCAGCCTGGTCCGCCACGCCTACGATCGCGGCATCCGCTTCTTCGAAACCTCGGAAACCTACGGCGACATGCATCAGATGCTCGGCGTCGCGCTCAAAGGCATCCCGCGTGACAATTACCGCCTGATGTCGAAGGTCACCACGCGCCCGGGCGTCGACCCCCAGCAGAAAATCGACGAACTCCGCAAAGCCGCCAACACCGACTACTTCGATATCGTGCTCATGCATTACCAGCACGTCGCCACCTGGCCCACCGATACCGTGCGCTGGCAGGACGGCATCCTCGAAGCGAAGCATAAGGACGCGCTCGTCGGTTACGGCCTCTCGGTCCACGGCCTTCCCGCGCTGCGCCAGGTCCCGGGCGACAAGTGGCTCGAAATCGCCATGATCCGCATGAACCACAAGGGCGTCCGCATGGATGCCGAGAACTACGACACTCAGGGCCTCGGCAACGTCAGCGAAGTCGTCGAGCACGTCAAACAGGTGAAAGGCCAGGGTCGCGGTGTTATCAGCATGAAACTGGTCGGCGAAGGCCAGTTCACCAATCGCGCCGATCGCCAGGCGGCCATGAAGTTCGCCTTCAACAACGCCGGCGTCGATTGCGTCACCGTCGGTTACAAGAGCCCGGCCGAAGTCGACGAAGCGATCGAAAATCTGAATCTTGCTCTCGCCTGATGTCGGATGACCCTGTCCGATCTCTTCGACCTCTCTCTGAAGGGCCGCCGCGACTCGCCGGCCCTCGATTTCGAAGGCCGCACTTACACCTTCGGCGAAATCGATTCGCGCAGTAACCGCCTGGCCCAGGCGCTGCTCGCGCGCGGCTTCAGCGCAGGGGATCGCCTCTGCGTTTATCTCGCGAACTCGATCGAAATGATCGATCTCTATCTCGCGTGCCTCAAAACCGGCGTCATCTTCGTCCCCATCAACATCCTCTATAAGGACCGCGAGATCTCGCACATCCTCTCGGACGCCGAACCGAAAGCCGTCGTCGCTCGCGAGCCACTTTCCACCTCCCTGCCCGTCTGGTCCCCCACGGATCTCACAAACGAAGCCACCCGTTTCGAGGACCTCCGCCCGTTGACCGGCCTCGATGGCGACGCCGCCGCCGGCATCATCTACACTTCAGGTACTACCGGAACTTCCAAAGGCGCGATGTTGACACACAACAACTTCGCCGCCAACGCCCTGAACCTCATCACCTGCTGGCGGATCAGATCCATCGACCGCCTGCTGCTGCCGCTTCCGCTCTTTCATGTTCATGGCCTCGGCAACGGCCTGCACTGCTGGCTCATCAGCGGCTGCCGCATGGAACTGCTCGAACGCTTCACCTGGCAGACCGCCGCCGAAACCTTCCTTCGCTTCCGCCCCACTCTCTTTTTCGGCGTCCCCACCATCTACACACGCCTGCTTTCGCTCGACCCTGCCGCCGCCCGCGAAATCGGCTCCTTCATGCGCCTCTTCGTTTCCGGTTCCGCGCCGCTGCCCGCTGCCGTCCTCGAAGAGTTCCGCGCACTGTTCGGCCATACGATTCTCGAGCGCTACGGCATGAGCGAAACGCTCATGAACATGAGCAATCCTTACATTGGTGAACGCCGCCCCGGAACCGTCGGCCTGCCGCTTCCCGGCGTCTCCGTCCGCCTGCTCGATCCCGAAGGCAAGCCCGTTCCCGATGGCGAAACCGGCGAAGTGTTCCTCCGCGGCCCCAACGTTTTCGGCGGCTACTGGCGCCGCGAAGAAGCCACCCGCGACGCATTCGACCACGGCTGGTTCCGCACGGGCGATCTCGCCACCCGCTCGCCCGACGGCTATTACACTCTCTCCGGCCGCCGCAGCGACCTCATCATTTCGGGCGGCTTCAACATCTATCCCCGCGAAATCGAAGAATTTCTTCTCGAACAGCCCGAAGTCGCCGAAGCCGCCGTCGTCGCCGCGCCGGATCCGCTGCGCGGCGAAGTGCCCGTGGCCTACATCGTGGCCACAACCGCATTCGACCCCGCCGCGCTCGAATCCCGCTGCCGCGAAAAAATGGCTTCTTTCAAAATCCCGCGAAAATTCGTACGAGTCGAGGGCCTGCCCCGCAACGCCATGGGCAAAATCCAGAAGCACCTGCTCCACCCCTGACCGCTCTTTCGACAAAATAAAGTCATGTCGAGGGGATGGGAAAGCAAAGACGTCGAATCGCAGCAGGCCGAAGCGGCCGCCAGACGCGAACTCGCCCGCAAGCCGCAGCTCACGCCGGAAGAAATTCGCCGCAACGCCGAACGTCACAGCCTCGAACTCTCCCGCGCCCGCGTCCTCAAAGATCTGGAAGCCGCCGTCAACGAGCGCCGCCGCCATCAGCTCGAAGCCGCTCTCGATTTCCTGAACCGCAAGCTCGCCGCTCTCGACTGACATGCCCTGGACTCACCGCGCATTCTGGGTCGCGCCACTCATCATCGCGGGCATCCTCGGGCTGCTCTCGCTCGCCGTTTATCTCTCGAAGTTGCGCCGCATTTATCGGGCCCGCTTCGCCGAAACGCGCCGGGAGCGGCTGTTCCTCGCCTCGGTCGGCTTCTTCACCGCCGTAGTCGTGGTCCGCGGCATCACTATCGCGATACACAACAGCATCGGCCCGTTTCACGATGTCCAGATGCATGGCCGCCACATCCACCACCTGGTCTGGGGCATTCTGCTTTTGCTGCTGGTCGGCTACGGGTGGGTGCTTGAGGTGGGCAACGGCAGCGAACAATCCCGGCATTGGATCGGCCGCCTGATGTGCCTTCTGTTCGGTGTGGCCGCCGCGCTCACGCTGGATGAATTCGCGCTCTGGCTCAACCTGCGCGATGTTTACTGGGAACGCCAGGGCCGCGAAAGCTTTGAAGCGATGGCCGCATTCGGCGCTCTGCTTTCCATGGGAGCGGCGGGCAAACCGTTCTTCGCCGGCATTGCGCACGAACTCGGCCGCGCGGTGGGCATCGTCAAAACCAGCGATGCCGCTCACGTCCGCAAGTGACCGTCGCACGCCCTCGTGCGGTACGCCGCGATGCGTTTTTACTACGTGCGGAATCGAGCGGCAGGCCGCCGAAAGATCAAGTTACAATCCCCTCGGGCGTGCAACTTGCGCCCGAAAGGAATAACGTGGGCGATATTACGAACGAGGTCAGAAAGCAATTCGAAATGGGCGCTACCGAAGAGAAGATTCGCTATGCGGTCGGCTCCGCCGCCGCTGCCGCCGCGATCTTCGCGCCACTCAGCTACAAATGGAAGGGCGTGCTGACGGCAGTGGCGGCGGATTGCATTCTCACCGGCATCTACGGTTATTCACCGTGGCGCCATCTCATCCGCGCCGCCAGTTGATTCGGGCGCTTATGTATGATGTCTGTCAATCGTGAGTGTTGGCAGACTGTTCTTCATTGCCGCGCTGGCTGTGCGCGCGTTGCCCGGCATCAGCATCGAGCAGTACCGGCCGCACGACTTCACCTTTCACGCGCAGACCGCCCGCAATCCATTCGATGTCGATATCCGCGGCGAATTCAACGGTCCCGGCCACGCGCGCATCTCCGTTCCCGGATTTTACGCTGGCGGCGACCGGTGGATCGTCCGCTTCTCGCCGACCGCCATCGGCCGCTGGAGCCTGACCACCGTTTCCCCCGTCGCGGCTCTGAACGCGCAATCCGTCAGCGATATCGATTGCGTCAAAGACGCGAATCCTCTCATTCATGGCGGTCTGCTGGTCGATCCTGCCCACCGTCATCACTTCATCTTTGAAGATGGCTCGCGCTACTTCCTGATGGGCTATGAAGCGGACTGGCTCTGGGGCGCTGATATGAAGGACCCGGGGCGCAAGGTCATGCATCATCTCATCGATCAGATTGCGGCTCGCGGTTTCAATCACGTCATGGTCAATGTCTACGCCCACGATACGTCGTGGTCGAAAGGCCATCAGAACCAGTGGGATTACGGCCCTTCGGAGATGTACGTGTTCGGCGGAACGAACGACCATCCCGATTTCAGCCGCCTCAATCCAGCCTTCTTCGATATCTACGACGGCATGATGAACGCGCTGCTCGACAAGGGCATTGTCGCGAACATGATGTTCAAGGTCTATAACAAGCTGGTGAACTGGCCGCCGCCCGGCAGCGCGGATGAAGCCCGCTACTTTCGTTACGTCACCGCGCGTTATCAGGCCTATCCCAACGTCGTCTGGGATTTCGCCAAAGAGGCTTATTACGAACGCGACAAGCAGCTGGAGAAAAGCCTGCTCGATCTGATCCGCGCAACGGACGGTTATCACCGCCTCACCACCGCCCACGACAACGACGTCTACGACTGGAATTCCAGTCTCAACTCTGATCTCGATTTCCGCACCGACCAGGAGCACGATTACTGGAAGGAAATGATGGTCTTCGACCGCCACCTTCTTCCCTGGCCGATCGTGAATTCCGAGCTCTACTATGAGCGCGGCGTCGATGACCTTCCTACCTACCCCGTCAAACAGGACTGGCAGGACGTGATTCGCGGCGCTTATGAAGTCTACTTGTCGGGTGGCTACTTCGTGTATTACTACTCGAACACCGCCTGGGATCTGGTGAAGCCGGACCCGGAACCACCCGGCATGCCGCGCTTCCAGATTTTGAAAGGGAACCTGTCGGCGCTGCCTTACTGGCTGATGGAGCCGAAACCGGAGCTTTCCGCGGGTGGCCCGTGCCTCGCGATTCCCGGCGAAGTTTACGCCTGCCTCGTCCAGCCGCTGCCGAGCCGGCGCCCCGGAATGCGCCGCCGCAAAACAACGCTCGGCAATCAACGGGAGATCGCGATCAACCTGAACGCGCTCGCCGGACCCGCTACCGCCGAGTGGGTCAACATCTGGAGCGGCGAGAAACAGCATTCACCGGTCGACGGCCCTGGCGTGTACCAGTTCGATCGCCCTGATAACTTCGAAGATGCGCCGGCGCTTTTAATCATCCGGGCGCAACACTAACGTAAATGAATAAACCATTCCGAATTGCCGTCCTTCCGGGCGACGGCATTGGCAACGATGTCACCAGCGCGGCTGTGGAGGTCCTTCGGGCCGTCGAATCGCGTCTCGGAGGCGAGCGCTATGAAACGCGGGAGTTCAGCGTCGGCGCTGAAGAATATCTCAGAAGCGGCGATCCCCTTCCCGAAGCAACTTTCAAAGAAATAGAAGCATACGACGCCATTCTTCTCGGCGCCATGGGATTGCCCGGCGTGCGCTGGCCCGATGGCGTCGAAATGACGCCGCAACTGGACCTTCGCGAGCGCCTCGATCTCTATTGCGGCCTGCGCCCGGTGTATCTCTATCACGAAAACGATTCGCCGCTGCGCAACAAGGCCGCCGGAAGCATCGATCTGCTGCTGATTCGCGAGAGCACCGAGGGGCTTTTCTTCACGCGCAAGCAGAAACTGCAGCCCGGCGCAGGTTACGCGGAAGATACGCTGCGCATCACCGAACACGGCGCTGAGCGGGTCATCCGCTCGGGATTTCGCGCGGCGCAATCGCGGCGGAAGAAGCTGACGCTGGTGGACAAGGCCAACGTTCTGCCGTCGATGGCCTACTTCCGCAGCGTCTTCGATCGCATCGCGCCAGAATATCCGGATATCGAAACCGAGCGCGTTTACGTGGATGCCGCCGCGCTGTTTCTGCTGCGGCGCCCGGAATCGTTCGACGTGCTGGTAACGGAAAACATGTTCGGCGACATCCTCTCCGATCTCGCCGCCGGACTGGTGGGCGGAATGGGCATCGCGCCTTCGGCCGACATCGGCGACAAGTACGCCGTCTTCCAGCCCGCCCATGGTTCGGCGCCGGATATCGCGGGCAAGGGCATTGCGAATCCAGCCGCCACCATCCTGTCTGCGGCGATGATGCTCGAATGGCGTGGGGACGCGGATTCCCGCAAAGGCGCCGAGGCGATTCACCGCGCGGTACGCCAGGTCTTCTCGGATCCGAAAGCCCGCACGCCCGACATGGGCGGCAAACTCACCACGCGCGAGATGACGGATCTGATTATCGGCGCGCTTTCTCTTTAGCCGGTACTCGTTAGCCCGCGGTTTCGGCGCTGTAACGGGCAATCAGCCCGGTCCGAATGGCGAGCCGGAACACCCGCGAGAAGGTCAGGCTGGCGAACACCACGTAGGCGATCGCCAGCCCTGCGCTGATCAGCAGCCCGGTCCACCAGGGATGCTGGCCATGAACGATCGCGCGCACGTTTTCGAACACGTACGAAGGCGGCAGCAGACGGGCCGTCCACTGCATCCAGACCGGCAGCGTGGATAGCGGATAGAACACGCCCACGAACGGCGAGATCAGCGCCGGCAACGGCCAGATGAACCACTCCGCCGCCGGTCCCCAGCGCAGCACGATGGATGTACCAAGGATGCCCATCGCAATCCCGAACAGGAAGAGCACGAGAATAAACGGCAGCAGCGCCAACCCGTAGTCGATCAGCGACAGTCCGAACACCGCACCCGAAATCGCGATCATCGCAACGAGTCCCACCGCGCTGGTCAGCATGCTCGAAAGCACGAGCCCGCCGACGTAATCGCGAATCGTCATGGGGCTGGCGAAGAAGTTCAGGAAATTGCGCGACCACACATCTTCCAGAAATGTGGTGCTCACGCCGAAGATCACGCGGCCGAAAAAATCCCACAGCAGCACCGCGCCCAGCAGCGCGCCCACGAAGTTGAAGCCCGCCGCGCTGATGCTGTTCAGGTACTTCGTCATGAAGCCCCACAGCACGATGTCGATGGCTACCCAGGCAAACAGCGGCAGCACGCGGGCGGCGCTGCCGCGCATCAGATAGAACTGGCGGAGCACAACCGCCAGCATGGCGCGGGCCGGCATTCAGACCATCCCCACTGTGAGAGGCTCGCGCGCGATGGCGACGAACAGTTCCTCGAGGCTGCGCTTGCCATGCTGGCCGGGTAGCGCTCGCGGATCGCCCTCCACCAGTATCCGGCCGCGCGACAGGAACAGCACGCGATCGCACACCGCCTCCACTTCGTACATGTTGTGCGACGTCCAGAGCACGCCGGTTGCGCCGGTGTCCACAAAGCGGCGGATGTGAGCGCGGATATCGCGCGCCGTGGCCGGATCGAGCGAGGCCGTGGGCTCATCCAGCAAAAGCAGGTCCGGGCTGTTCAGCATGGCTTTCGCGAGGCCCACGCGCGTCTGCTCGCCGGAAGACAAAAGCCCGCATTTCGTATTGCGGAATTTCCGAAGATCGAAATCGTCGAGCAGCCCATCGATTCGCGAATTCAAATCCCGAACGCCGTAAATCAGGCCGAACACGCGCAGGTTCTGCCATACGGTCAGGTTGCCGGGCAGCGGCGCATAGACGGCCGCGAAGTTCGCCTTCAGCAGCGCCGGTTTGCGGTGATGCGCGAGATCGATGCCATCGATCGCAATCCGGCCTTCGCTCGGTTCGAGCACGCCGAGGATCATGCTGATGGTGCTGGTCTTGCCCGCCCCATTGGGCCCAAGCAGCCCAACGATCTCGCTGCGGGCGACGCGGAACGAAATATCGTCCACGGCCAGCACTTCGCCGTAACGTTTCGTCAGACCGTCGACCGACAGGACTTCGCGCACCTTCCTATTTTGCGGGGTTGGCGCTTACGGCCGGTGACGGAACGGTTGCCGCCGGTCTGAAGCGATACGCCGGCGCGGCCGTGATGCGAACCGCCACCTGCTCCGAGCGCGAGTTATAGGAAAGGTATTCGAACCTGGTTCCGGTGGCGGCGGCGTATTCGAGCAGCGCGCGGTGCTCACCTTCCGCCCAGCCCGGGTAATTGAAATATTCGTCGAAGACGATGATGGTTCCCTCGGCGACGAGATCGCCGAGCAGATCGAAAACGGTTCGGGTTGAGGAATAGAGATCGCAATCGACGTGCATGAACGCGATCGGCGAGCGTGCAGCGGCGCTGAATCCGGGCAGGGTCGCATCGAACCATCCTTTATGAAGCACGACATTGGGCGGGACGCGCGGCAGAGACGCGACGCGGAACTGGCCGGCGGGATGGTTCTCCCGCCAGTCCGACGGCAATCCTTCAAAAGAGTCAAAGCCGTGTACCGCGCCGGCGACGCGCGGCGCAAGGAAGTTGATGGATTGCCCCTCGTAAACGCCGAGTTCGCAGTAGATGCCGCCGCGAAGCCCGGCGGGAACGGAGCCAAGCGCGTGTTCCAGCATCTCCTCGCGCGAGGTAAACCGCGCCGCGCCGCTGAGCGTCGATTCCACGAATTCGGCCGTCTGTTGCAGCGCCTTTCGCTGCCGCTCGCGATCGACGTTCAACGCCTCATGCCGAAGAAGTTCTTCCACGTTGTAAGCGATGGCGCGTTTGATTCGCTTCTTCAAAGCCCGGGCGGCAAGTACGCCGGCGACGGGCAAAATGCAGACAGCCGGAAGCGCCGCGGAGGCGGCCCTCGAAACCCTCATCACTCCAAAGTCTGCCATGCGGACCTTCCGGAGCGAATTCCGGGGAGGATAAAATCGCCCATCCTCTTCAGCCCACGGGCCGGCCAGTTGCGCGAACCGCGTCGTCAGCCCCTCCGGTGTACCGGCCGGCCGCAATGACGCCGGCCCGGACCCCGCCGGCGGTTTACCGCCCGATACAGATGAAAGCCGCCCGGCCTGCGCCCGCGGTTTACAAACCGGTGCAGATGAAATCGGCCGCGCCGGCGCCCGCGATTCCCAGGCCGGTGACGCGGGCGCGCGCAACCGGCCACGGCGCAATTCAACGCGCGTACATCGCGAGGCGCCCGCTCGGGGGCAAGCCCGGCTCGGTCAGTACAGCGGAAAATCCAGGTAATCTGGGCACGTATCACGAGCACCTGTTCTTCGAGGATGGCCAGGAGCCATCGAACATCGGATTTTTCGGCGACGGCCGGGTCCGGCCCGACGAACCGGCGAATCTGCGGTTTTACACCCGCCTGGGCGGACCGATGGGCGCGGTTTACGACGACGGCGCGATGCGGAAGGCGGTGAGGGAAGTCCGGCCCTGCGATTATGGTCTGCTCTCGAATAACTGCCAGGACTGGATGAGCAGGGTGCTGGCCCGTTACAACGAGATCGTCAAACGCTGGGATCCGGGTCACGCGGACAAGGGCAAGACCCACGCTCCGCACTGGATGGAGATGAGGGACCTTGGAGAAGGGTAACCGCGTTGCGGATGGC
>DAIDJK010000328.1 GCA_027450225.1 Bryobacterales bacterium
CACCGCCTGATGCGAGTTCGTGTCGGCATCCCCGGGCAATGACTCTTTCAGGTTTTCCAGCCACAGCCGCATCGAGTTCAGCGGATTCTTCACTTCGTGCGCCACGCCCTTGGTGAGGCTGCTGATTGCGGACAGACGATCGGCCGTCTGCAATTGCCGGCCGATCTGCCGCGTGGCCTCCGGATCGCGCAGCCGCACCAGCATGCCGCCGGGGCCGCTGGTATCGAGAAATTCCACCGAAAGCAGCGCAAAACGCGTGTTGCCGTTTTCATTCGGTGATCCGGTGAGCGGCACGCGCCGGTTGCGAATGGTTCGCCCGGTCTGCAGCGCCTGAGCAAGAAACAACGCCAGCGAAGTGCCGGCCGGGAAGATTTCCGTGATGGTCTGATTCACCAGAGCGGCTTTGGGTTTGCCGAGCAGCCTCTCGACCGCGCCGGCGGCAGCGATGAGACGGCGGTCGCGGCCGAAGATCAGCACCGCGTCTTCAAGTTCTTCGAGCAGGCGCTCGACGTTGGTCTTCAGATCCGAAAATTCCGTCTTCGCGCCCTGGAGCTGCTGGCCGAGAAGGCTCACCTTGGATGCGACTACGTTGAACTCGTCCTGCGCCTCGCGTTTGGCGCTCTCCGGATACTCGAATTCACCTTTGGCGATGTTGTCCACCATGCGGCCCAGCCGCCCCAGCGGCTTGAGCGCGACGCTCGAAAGGACATACGCCACGAACATGATGACGACAATCGCAATGGCGGAAATCCCGACATGCCTCTGCACTACCGATTCCATGTCGGACCGAATGGTCTGCGGCTGCAGAATGACGCGGACCTGCAGGGGCCGGGAACCGGGCCGCCCGGCCACCTCGCCAGGCAGCTCGTATGGCGCTTTGCCGCTCCACAGCAGCAACATACGGTCGAACCAGCTGGCGCGCGCCACCACCTCGCTCCATACCGCATATTCGGGACACGCCGAGCCGATCCGGTCGCGAAAGCTGTCCGCCAGGATGCGGGCGCCCGCGGAATCGCACACCGCAATCTCGCTCACCGGCTTCATCACGCGGCGCAGCGAAAGCAGTTGTCCGGAAAGCCAGACGGCGTCCTGGGTAACCGCGGCAGCCTGCCCGGGCGCGTTGGCGCTGCGGTCAATCGAATGGCGGGTGAATTCTTCGGCAAGACGCCGGATCAGTTCGGCGTCGTTCTGCGTGGCGAAGAACTGGCGGTTGATCTCCGAGGTGAGATCGATGAACGATACCAGCCCGACAACGATCGCCGTCAGCAGGATAGACCAGAGCGTCAGTCTGGCCTGCAGGCTCATGTCAGGCGATCTCCGTCACGGGATGAGCAGCAGTTTGCCGGCAGTCTTTCGCCCTTCCAGGTCCCGATGAGCTTCAGCAGCATCTCTGAGCGCATAGGTACGGTCGATACGCAATTTCAGTTTGCCAGAAGCGATCCAGTTCAGCACGTCTCCGGCTCGCCAGAGCAGTTCCTCGCGCGTGAGGCAGTGCGTCGCCAGACTCGGGCGTGTGAGGAACAAGGAGCCTTTCTGATTGAGAATCGAGGGATCGAATGGCGGAACGGCTCCGCTCGACTGGCCGAACAACGCCATCAGGCCACGTGGACGAATGATATCGAGTCCCTTGAGAAATGTACTCTGGCCGACCGAATCGTAGACCACGTCCACGCCCTTGCCATTGGTGAACTTCTTCACTTCAGCCACGAAATCCTGGCGCGTGTAGACAATCATCTCGTCTGCGCCGGCTTCCTTCGCGATGGCCGCCTTCTCGTCCGTGCCCGCGGTTCCGTACACCGTCGCCCCGAGCATCTTCGCCATTTGCACGATCAGCCGGCCGGCGCCACCGGCGGCTGCGTGCACGAGGCACTTATCCCCCGGCTTGAGCGGAAACGTCGAGTGGGTGAGGTAATGGGCCGTCATGCCCTGCAGCATGGCGGCTGCGGCGGTATTGAAATCGATGCCGTCCGGCAGCCTGACCAGCTGCTTCGCCGGAACGACCGTATATTCGGCGTAGGATCCGCGGTGCATCGCATACGCGACGCGGTCGCCGGGAGCCACTTCGGTGACTCCTTCGCCAACGGCTTCCACGGTTCCCGACGCCTCATTGCCGGGCGTGAATGGCGGATCGGCTTTGTACAAGCCGATGCGGAAGTAGACGTCGATGAAGTTTACGCCGGATGCCGCAATCTTCACCAGTGCTTCCCCCGGAGCGGGCCTGGGGACCGGCGCATCCACATACTTCAGCTCTTCAGGACCACCGTGTTTCTGTACCTGGATGATTTTCATGTGTTGTCAGGAGTGCGCGCGCACCAGCAGCCGCAAGCGGCGCCGCGCATGCGCGACGAAAGCATAACTTATCAAAAACGCGAGCGTGAACGGAAACAGCAGCACACGCGCCACCGTGCGAATGGAGCCCGCGCCCGCAAGACCGGCGCGAATCAGGAAGAACTGGCGCGCGATCCTGGCGTTGTCGCGATCGAGCCAGAAATAGTCGGCGTTCTCATTTACGACGAAGAGTTTCGCCGGAACGCGCGCCGCGATCAGCCATTTCCATTTCGTCATCACCGGCTGGCCGGAACAGATGATTCCTGCATAGGCGTAATCGCGCGAGCGCAGTTCGGTCATCAGGACGCGCCGCGCCTCGGGCGTCCCGTAGTCCGTGACGCGGTAAACAGCGGCGTCTTCCGGCAGCCCCGCAGGGTTTCCGCTGTAACAGGTCACCAGGTCGATTGGAAATTCCGAGCCCCACGTGGAGCGAATGTGGGGCAGAACGCGCTCGGCGAGTTCGCGGGCGCCGCTTTCCACCAGCAGAATCCGCGATCCTGCGGGCGCCCGCCGGCTGAGAACGTATCTCAATGTCGCTTCTCCGCCGCGATGCGCTTCAGATCGGCGCGGGCGATATCGTTCACAGGATCCTGATCCACGGCAGTTCTCAACTCGGCGAGCGCTTCCTCGTGACGGTTTTCCGCTTCGAGCGCGAGCCCGAGCTGCCAGCGCGCGCTGGCCCAGCCAGGCTCCCCGCCTTCCGGCGGCTGAGAGAGATATTTGCGCAGCCAGCCCTCGGCGGACTCGATCTGCTCGCCTTTCGCAATGGCCGCGGTTGCGATGGCATACCAGGGCGCGAGATCGTCCGGATCGATGGCCTCCGATTTCCGGGCTGTGGCGACGGCTTCGGTCCAGCAGCCGCACCAGGCATACGTGCGGGCCACCAGCGCCCACCCCTCGGCGCGGGAGGGATCGGAATGGAGCGCGGCGCACGCCCACATTTCCGCCTGAGCCTGGTCCGGTTTTGTTTCGATATAGAACTTTGCCAGCTCGGCCGCGGTGTCAAACGAATTCGGGTCCGCCACGGCGGATCGAAGATAGAAATTCTCCGCGCTCGCCGTATCTTTCATTTCCGCGGCAAGCCTGCCTTCGTAATACTGGCCGAGAGCAGGATGCGCATCGGCAATCTGTCTGGCGACCGCTTTCGCCTTGTCCCTGTCGCCTCCGATGAGCTGCGGAACCGCGTAATAAAACATGGCGAGCCCCCATTGCGCATCGGTATTGCCGGAATCGAGGGCAATGGCCGCGTCCAGTTCCTTCTTTGCTCGTCTGGCGAGCGTCAACTGCTTCAGCAGCGGCGCGGCTCGCGCGATGCGCCCCTCCACGGCGGCTGCCTGTACATGGTACTCGGCGTTCCCGCCGTCAGCGGCCACAGCGGACTCGGCCAACTTCATGGCGTCATCCAGATCTCCAGTGGCGGCGTCTGCACGGGAGAGCATCCAGGCGATTTGCGGATCGGCGGGTCTCGCCTGCGCCACCGGCGCGAGTGCGCGGACGGCGGCTCTGTAATGACCGGAATCGAGCAATTGTTCGGCGCTCATTTGTTGCGCCGCCCCGGACGCGACTTCAGGCAGGCGGCATTCCGCGGCAAGCGCCAGCGGCAGAAGCAACAGCAGCGAGAGCCGGGAGCGCACCAGACCAGAGGTAGCACACCGGGAGCGCCCCAGGCGGCCCGCGCCGCGAGCTCCATGTCTGCGGCCGGGACGGAACGCGTTTTCCAACGGCTCTGATAAATTCAATTGACGATGAAACCGCTCGCCGCCGCTTTCGCCGCGCTCGTGCTCGCGCAATTTTCTTTTGCTCAGATCATGTATGTCGGGACTTACACCGGCGGAGATACGAAAGGCATTTACGCATATCGCTTCGACAAAGCCACGGGCAAGCTTTCGCCCATGGGGCTGATGGCCGAAACGCCCAACCCGACATTCCTTGCGCTGGATGCTTCGGGCAAATTCCTCTACGCGATCAACGAAGTGAACGAGTTTCAGGGGAAGCAGACCGGCGGCATCACGGCTTATGCGATCGACCGCAATTCGGGCAAGCTCACGCAACTCAACCAGGCGTCAACCGGGGGACCCGGACCCTGCGCCGTCGCGGTGGACAAGACCGGCAAATCCGTTTATGTCGCCAACTATGCGGGCGGGAGCTTCGCGTCGTATCCGATCGAGTCCGGCGGCAAGATCGGCCCGCTGGGCACGTTCATTCAGGACAACGGCTCGAGCGTGAACAAGGCGCGTCAGGCCGGTCCGCACGCGCACTCGGTCGTGCTCTCGCCGGATAATCGCTTCGTGCTGGGCGGCGATCTCGGGCTTGATCACGTGATGATTTTTCGAACCGACCCCGCCGCCGGTAAAATTACGCCCAACAATCCGCCGTTCGCCACCGTACGGCCGGGCTCCGGCCCGCGCCATCTGGTGTTCGCGCCTGATGGCAGGCATGTATATGTGGCGAGCGAAATGGCTTCGACTGTGACCGCATTCACGTGGAATCCCGAGAACGGCTCGCTCGAGGAGTTTCAGACGGTTTCGGCGCTTCCGGCCGATTTCAAAGGCCAGAGCACGGCGGCGGAGATTCAGATCGATGCGCGCGGCCGGCACGTGTACAGTTCGAACCGTGGAAACGACACGATCGCGGTTTTCGATGTCGATCCGCAAACCGCGAAGCTGACACTGGTGCAGAACGAGAGTACGCAGGGCAAGACGCCGCGTTTCTTCTGCCTGGACCCTTCAGGCCACTTTCTGATTGTGGGGAATCAGGACACCAACTCGATCGTGACGTATCGGGTGGACGCGAAGACGGGGAAGCTGACGCCGACCGGTAACAAATACGAACTTGGGAAGCCGGTCTGCTTCGTGTTCCTGAAGTAGCGGGACCCGATATCCGGCAGACTGCTGAAACAAATCCGGCCGCGGGCCAGCGCCGATGCATCTGCAATCGGGGTTGACCGGCGGCCGAGTTGTTTTTTCGATGTGTCTATGCCGCTTTGGCGATGGGGAGCCGGTTGACTTTCGCGAGGCCGAGCTTCTCGAGAAGGCAGATCAACGGCCATGCGGGGTCGATCTCGTGCCCGCGCAAAGAGAAGCGCGCCGAAGTCGGGTACTGATGGTGGTTGTTATGCAGTCCCTCGCCCGCCGTCATGAACGCTACCCACTGCAGATTCGTTGCCTGCTGATCGAAATTGCGGTAGCCGATCATGTGGCCAAGGCTGTTGATCATCGAATTCAGCAGGACATAAAGGACCATGTGCGTGAGCCACGCCACCACGCCCCACATCCAGCCGAACATCAGGCAGAAAACCCCGAGGCCCAGAAACACGCCGTAATGCATGCCCGGAATGTGATCGATCGCGTCCATTTTCCAGTCCGGCGTGTACTTGCGAATGGTGGCCTGATCGTTGGCCTCCTTCTTGTACATGAAGTAATTGCCGAACAGGACCTTCCACATCCCGCTCTGCAGGGGGCTGTGCGGATCGCCGGGCTCGTCGGAGAAATGATGATGCTTTCGGTGTACGGCCACCCACTCCCGCGGAAGCACTCCGGTAAAGATCGTGAGATGGGCGTGCATCAGCAGCCCGATAACGGGATTCAGTTCCAGGCCGCGATGCGTCTTGGCCCGGTGTAAATAAATCGTTGTGCAGAACACGGAAATCTGAAGGATCACCAGAGTGGTGACTGCCATCCACAGATAATGCATCTATTCTCCGAAGGTTACCTTAACTTTTTGGGGATCAACGCGGTACGGCGGCGTGTGACTGCTCAATGATAACAGACGCTCCAAATAGTGGCGTTGCCTGCACGATGATAAACTGGCCCTTCCATGAAATTCGTAACCTTCTGGCACAATGGCCACCGGCACGCCGGTGTACTCTCTGAGACGAACGTCGTCAGCCTGAAATCGGCCGGACTTCCGGATATGATTTCGGTTCTCGAAGGCGGTCCTGAGGTGTTCAAGCGGGCGGAAGTACTGCTCGCCAAACCTCCCGCCGACGCGGTATTTCCGCTGAGTTCGGTGAAACTGGCGGCTCCGGTGCCGCGACCCGGCAAGATCGTCTGCGTGGGTCTGAATTATCGGGATCACGCGATCGAATCGAAGATGGAAATCCCGACGCGGCCGACCATCTTTTCGAAATATGCAACGGCGGTGATCGCGAACGGCGAGGATATCGTGCTGCCGCGCAACTCCGAAAAACCGGACTACGAGGCCGAAATGGCGTTTGTGATCGGCAAGGGTGGCCGGCATATCAAAGCGGCCGACTGGAAGAGCCACGTCTTCGGCTACATGAACGCGAACGACGTAAGCGCGCGCGATATCCAGCTGGCCGTTTCGCAGTGGACGATGGGCAAGACTTTCGACACATTCGCGGCCATGGGGCCGGCGCTGGTGAGCGCCGATGAGATCCCCGATCCGCACGCGCTGAACATCAGGCTGAGCGTGAACGGGGAGGTTCGGCAGAATTCGAATACGCGGGAACTGATCTTCAAGGTTCCGGACCTGGTGGAGTTCCTTTCGAGCATCATGACGCTCGAAGCGGGAGATGTGGTTCTGACCGGCACTCCGTCGGGCGTCGGCTTCTCGTTCAAGCCGGAGAAATGGTTGAAGCCGGGCGACGAAGTCGTGGTGGAGATCGACGGGCTCGGGCAGCTCCGCAACCGCTGCGTCGCCGAAGCATAACCGCCGTCCTGCGAGGCTGCTCCGATGGAAATCTGGAATTTCGAAACGCTCGACCCCGCCTACGGGGAAGTCAGCGAGGGACCGGCCTGGGACGGGTCGGGCCTTCTCTTCACGCGGATTCAGCAGAGCCGGATTATGCGCTTCGATCCGGCGACGCGCCGGGTATCCGTCTGGCGTGAGAACACGAACTGCGCCAACGGGCTCACGTTCGATTCACAGGGCCGCCTCTATGGCTGCGAAGGTGGCGCAACGGTGGATGCGCGCCGCGTGGTCCGGTACGAAGCGGACGGCGGGTACACCGTTCTGGCGGATAACTTCGAAGGCAGGCGCCTGAACATCCCCAACGACATCGTGGTCGATCCCGCCGGGCGGATCTGGTTCACCGATCCCTATTACGAAGGCGCGGCCGGTCCCTGGAGTTTCGACCGTTCCCCCAAGGAACTGCCGCACGACTCCATCTATCGTCTCGATCCGCAGGCTGGCGGAGCGTATTCCATCACGCGTGTCACCTTCGATACGACGCGCCCCAACGGGCTTCTTTTCTCGCTCGATTACCGTATCCTTTACGTCGCGCAAAGCGGCCGGGAGAAGGAAGAAAAGCGCCAGTTGCGCGCTTATCCGGTAAATGAGGACGGTTCGCTGGGCGCCGGGGAAGTCCTGCACGATTTTGGCGAGCATCGCGGCATCGATGGCATGCGCCTCGATACCGATGGCAATGTCGTTGCAACGGCTGGCTGGGAACTGGGTGGACCCGGTCCCATGATCTATGTCTTTTCGCCTTCGGGAGAAGTGAAAGAAATGCACCCTGTGCCCTGCCGAAGGCCTACCAACTGCGCTTTCGGCGGCCCCGCGCTGTCGGACCTGTATGTGACTTCGATTGAAGGCTTCCTTTTCCGCACGCCCACCAGCCGTACCGGCCGTCCGCTGTGGGCCGGCGCCGCCCGCGCGTAAACGTGAACTGTGAACCGCGGCGCATTTAGTGCCGCGGCTTCGCTTCCGGCATCTCCGGAATCGCGCTTATGATCGAAGCGGAGCGAACCATGTCGCCTGCCCGGAGCGAAAAGAAAACAAAAACGCCAACTCAGGAGAACCAGACCCCGTCGCGCGCTCAGCAGCCTGAGCCCGATCCAACAGTTCACGACGACATTGACGATTCGGCGTTCTCCCAGCCGAGTCACGAGGAGATTGCTGTACTGGCTTATTCTTTCTGGCTCGATGACGGCCAGCAGGACGGCTCGGCCGATGACCACTGGCATCGCGCTGAACGGGAATTGCGAGCCCGGGGCCGGGGCGCGTCCGATTCCTCCCGCGCGCCGCTCGGCCAGACCGCCGCGCCGTCCGAAACCTCGCGTAAGTAGCCGGGACGGAACCTGCTGCGTCAGGCATACTTCGCTGGCGCCTGCATTGCCGGTTCAGGGCAGGCAGCCGCGAAGCTGCCGCACGCAAAGGGTTCCGTACCATGTTCCTGCCGTTTCTCCTGTTCGCCGCTCAGGTTGCCGCTCAGCCGTCTGAACCGGCCTCACCGCGAGTTCCTCCGAACGCTTCGCAATCCGTCCCCACATCGAAGCCGCAGGCGGAAGCGGCGGTTGTCGCGAATTTCAACAGGCTGGTAGCCGCCATGTCGGATTTCTCGAGCGCCTACAAAGGCTCCCATACGGTGGATGCACGCAAAGCGCGCGCCGTGCGGCAGGCCTGGCGTGATTTTCAGGCGGCGCAGGCCCGTTACAACGAATTCATCGAGAGGCAAAAATAGCCGAGGGGTCGAGCATCGCGGGCGGCAAATGCGTCACCCCGCGTTCCCCTTTTCCTCAAATGAAATTGCGGGAAGTTTCCGCCGGCATTCAGCGGTCGGCGTCCGGGTCGAACCAGGCATCCGCCTTCTCCAGCTCCCGCCACGCTTTGTCGATCTTTTTCGCCTTGGCGGGATCAATGGTGTGGGAGCGGTTCCACGTCTTCCCGAAATCCTCCAGCGCGTGAGCCACGCCGTTGAACTTCACCTCGAACCTCCGCTCGAGGAGCAGATTGTAAACTTTGTCGGCCTGGTTCTGCAGTGCATCCTGTTTGGCCTGAGTCTCGTTCCATTTTTCGGCCAGCTCAAACGTATCTGTATTCTGGACAACCGTGGGGTCCTGAAATGCGAGGGAAAGCGAAAAGAAAATCGGTATGAACATCGGGTATCCTGCGGTTCGACCGCCGAAGGCGATTTTCTGCAAAGCAGGACTGGCGCCACTGTAGGCCCGCGCCGTTTGGCCGGAAGCCGTTACTGCGCCCGATATCTACGCGGAGGCGCGAGCATTCGGTCGAGCGTGAGCCGGATGTTCCTGTCCGGGTCGTTGAAGAAAATGTCGTCGCCCATGTGCTCGCTTTCCAGAATCCCGTTCCGCGAAACAAACGCGACGATGGGCACGAAATAGCCCTGCTGAAGGTCCTGGCCAAGCCAGTTCATCACCGTGGTTTCATCCGACCAGCCTACGGGAAACGCCTGCGCATACTGCTTGTGGAAGGCCGCGGCGTGGTCTTTCGCGCCGTTCTCGAACACCACCCCGATCACGTCCACGCCACGCGGGCCGTATTCGCGGGCGATCTTGTCGAGCTCGCCCGCGAACTTCTGGCAGTGCTCACAGCCATAGTTCAGGAAAGCCAGCAGAACAGTCTTGCCCCGGTATGCCGCAAGCTGTTTGCCGGCGCCGCCCGGAAAATGAATCGTAAGGGGCGGCGCCTTCCGCGGAGTGGACTGTCCGGTGAGCAGCGCCGCCGCGACCAGCAAAAGAGGCGCGAGCCGCGTCACGCCTTCGCCTGGGACGCCGGCGTGGATTTTGCAGCCGCCGGGGAGGGCGTATCCGTTACCTGCCAGTTCGATTCATTGAAGTACAGTACGCGTCCCCGGCGATACGCTTCTACAGCCATGCTGATCAGAACCTGCGCCCGCGCCCCGGTCTCGACGTCCAGCACCGGTTTTTCGCGCGTGCGCATGCAATCGAGGAAGTTGCCGATGTGCTTCTGCATGATGTCTTCGCGCGGCACATCGATCTTCACCTCTTCGTCCTGTCCGAAGCGCGCGGGCCACTCCGGATCGATATATCTGCCCCGCGACTTCTCCGGTTTCACGCTGATGTACGGCGTGTACTCCTCGAACTTGCCGTGCTCCACCATCACGATCGTCCCCGCATGCCCGCGAATGAGCCCCGGAATGTGTTGCGAGTTCGCCATGGACGAACTCAGTACGATCGAGTGCCCCAGCGGATAGTCGCCGATCAGGTGGAACGTGTCCGGCACTTCGCGTTCGTCGTGGAATTCGTAAATACCGCCGCCCGCCACTACTTTCGACGGAAACTGCGGTTCGCCCCAGCAGATATTCATCGGCGCGACGACGTGGTAAAAGAGGTCGGTCGCAATGCCGCCCGAATAATCCCAGTACTTGCGGAACCGGAAATAACGGTCGGCATTCCAGGGGCGCGCGGGAGCAGATCCGAGCCACATCTTCCAGTCGATGTAGTCTTCACCCTTCCCGTCGGGGCCGGCCGCCATTTCTATGGGGTAGTTCCATTCGCCATCGAACGAGTTCCGGTGGTAGGAACCCTGACTCATGATCATATTGCCGATCATGCCGTCCTGAATGGCTTTCCGCGCCGCCGCCCACTGCTGGCCCGATGTGGTCTGCGACCCGACCTGCAGAACGCGCTTCGTTTCGCGCACCGTCATGACGAGTTCGTGCGCTTCGTCGATGGTGTGGACCATCGGCTTTTCGAGATAGACGTCTTTGCCCGCCCGCATGGCGGCGATGGCGACGGCTGCGTGCCAGTGATCCGGGGTCGCGACGTAAACCGCGTCGATCTCCGGATTGTCAATCACCTCGCGGTAATCGAGCGTGCCCTTCACATTGTGGTACCCGGCGGCCCGATTCGCCCGCTTGCGATAGACATCGCAAACCATTGCCACGCGGGAATTATGCGCCTCGCCTGCTTTGGCGAAGTCTTTCGAGACGCCGAACCCGCGGCCGCCGCATCCCACAATTCCGACGTTGATCCGGTCGTTCGCGCCGATCACCTTGTTGCCGTTTACACGGGACGCGGGCCGCGCCGCAAATGCCGTGCGAGTGAGCGATGACGCCGCGCCGAGCGCCGTCGCATTCTTCAGAAAGTCTCTGCGATCGATACCGTTTTCCGCCATGCCGCTGCCTTTCGACCAGATTCTATCCGATTCGGCCGCGCCCGACAGCAAGCTGGCCATAAACGTAAAGATTTGTGAAGACGTAACGCTTCTCAAAAAGCAGGTCGCCTACTGTATACAGTTTCGGCGGTTCACGATTTCTGCTTTCGAAGCCATCGCGGTGAAGGTTGTTATAGACTCCTTTTGCAGATGAAGCGTACTTTTATCTATCTGTTCCTCGGCGTCGGCCTGCTGGGCCTGCTCCACGTGGCCGCCCAGGAACCAGAACCCGGCGGTGGTGGCGGCGGCCGCGGCGGTCGCGGACGGGGCCGTGGCGGCGCTCAGGCGACCCGGGAATTTCTTGGACTGGGACCCGCTCCCGATGCGGCGGCCGCCAAGCTCGGGGAGCCTCTTTACAAGGAGAACTGCGCGACCTGTCACGGCGCGAACGCGCGCGGCGCGCAGGGTCCCAATCTGGTTCGATCCATCGTCGTGCTGCACGACGAGAAAGGCAATGAGATCGGTCCGGTGATCAAACAAGGCCGTCCCCAGGGCGGTATGCCTGCGTTCCCG